>JASMAJ010000055.1 GCA_030754395.1 Candidatus Thalassarchaeaceae archaeon
AGGCACTGAAGTAACTGTAGTTGAGGGTATGGATTCAATCCTAGCCATCATGGATAAAGAAATTCGACGACCATTGGAAATTTGGCTAAAGAAACACAAAGTTACCATTCACACCAATGCCTTGGCACGAGGCGCTGAAATCAAAGGAAAAGGCGCTAGTCGAAAGGTTCACTTGACCTTTCAGAAGGAAGGAGAAGAACATACTATCAAGGTGGACAAAGTGCTCGTCACAGTAGGTAGGAAACCCAACACTAAAGGTTGGGGTTTGGAAAATATGGGAATTCGGATGGATACAGGTGGTCGCTTTATCAGAATTGATCACCAGTGTAGAACCAATGTCCCAGGTGTCTTCTCTATAGGAGATGTAGCTGGTGAACCAATGCTTGCCCATAAAGCATCAGCACAGGGGGAAATGGTTGCAGAAATTATTGCAGGACACAATCGGGAGTTTGACAAAGTGGCCATCCCTGCTATTGTATTTACAGAACCAGAAATAGTTTCTGTCGGACTCTCGCCAGAAGAAGCAAAAGAGCGTGGTGAGGAGATAATTATCGGTAAATTCCCTCTAGCTGCAAATAGCCGGGCACTGACTCTTGGGGCAGAGAAGACTGCTGGATTCATACGTGTAACCGCAAGAGAGTCAGATCATGTAATTCTTGGTGTTCAAGCCGTAGGCAGCCACGTAGCAGAACTACATGGAGAGTTTGTTTTAGCACTAGAAATGGGTGCCTTACTCGAAGACATTGCAGATACCGTTCATGCTCATCCCACAATGACAGAGGCATTCCACGAAGGTGTTCTGAAAACACTCGGACATGCTATTCACACAGCCTGAGGTGCTTCAAATGCGACTCCTGCGTATACTCCGCGCGGGATTTGAAGAACACTCTGTGATAGACGAAGTAATGCGTGACATGCAAAAACAACGTATTGATGACTTGATACCAGATACACTAATCTTGGTACAACATCCTGAAATTGTGACCCTCGGACCAAAGGCACAAAGAGATGGAATCAATCTTCCTAGTTACCCCACGAGAATAGTCGACAGAGGTGGTGGGATTACCTATCACGGGCCTGGACAGTTAGTTTGCTACCCCATCATCAAGTGGGAAAAGGAAGAGCAATCAATTCGTGGAATTATCAATCGGATTGAAGACTGGGTCATGGCCTCTCTAGCAGACTGTGGAGTCGATGGATACAGGGATGAACGTATGATGGGCGTTTGGGTAGATGAACACAAAATATGCTCAATTGGACTTTCATTCAAGCACTGGGTAAGCCGCCATGGAACCGCTATCAATTTTGATATTCCTAACCGAAGAATAGAGACACTTCCTTGTTGTGGATTAACCCCTGGTACAACCACTTCATTGACTGCACTAGGGCATTCTCACGACTTAGAAGGCCGTTTTATTGACCGTTCTAGATTAGAAGAAGCACTGTTGATACACCTAGAAGAATTCCTTGGAAGAAAAGCAATGGTTCCTGTAGATTGGAGCCCGGAGTTGGTCGCTTGAGACCTGAAAGAAGCCCGTTAGCTGAACATTGGCAACTAGATCCATCTATCACATTTCTCAATCATGGTTCATTTGGTGCCACACCAACTATTGTGCTTGAAGAACAAAATCGAATTAGACATCTGATGGAGAGTGACCCAGTTCGATTCTTTGAACGTGAATCTCATGATTTACAGTCTGAGGCACTCAATTCTCTAGCACAATTCCTCAATGCTGATGTGGATGGATTGACTTTTTGTCATAACGCAACAGGGGGTGTAAACACTATCCTAAGGAGTCTAGAACTTGAGCTGGGAGATGAGATTATTGTGCCCAATCATGCCTATCAAGCATGCTGGAATGCTGTCGATTTTGTTTGCCGGCGGTGGGGGGCAAAGACAGTAGTTGTTAATATCCCATTTCGTGTAGAAAATGAAGATCAATTAATCGAACTTCTATTAGATGCCATTACACCAAGAACCGTTCTTGCAATGATAGACACGGTGACGAGCCCAACAGGCCTAAGAATGCCATTTGAGAGGTTAGTTGATGAATTCCAATCACGAAACATCGATGTTCTACTCGATGCAGCTCATGGACCAGGAATTGTCCCACTTAATTTGCAAGCATTAGATGCAGCTTACATCACAGGAAATTGTCACAAATGGTTGTGTACACCGAAAGGTTCCGCCTTTCTTCATATCCGAGAAGACAGGAAAGACAGAATAAAGCCTCTGACAATTGGACATGGATACTCATCTGTGGCTTCAAAACAAGAAAAATTCCGATTCGAATTTGACTGGCAAGGTACCCACGACCCTAGTTCATTCTTCAGCATTCCAATGGCTCTAGAATTTATGCAAGGATTATTTCCTGATGGAGTTTCAGGGATTATTCAGCATAACAACAAACTAGCAAGAGACGGGGGGAGGCTACTCTGCGAGGTTCTCGACACAACTCCTCCTGTCCCAGATTCAATGATTGCAGCAATGGCAGCAATAGAATTACCAGGAGGCCATACAGGGCCACCCGATTTTAGAGGCGACCCATTACACAATAGTTTACTAGACGATCATGGCATTCAGGTTCCTGTTTTCCCTTGGCAACATCATCAAACAAGATATATCCGAATTTCTTCTTATCTGTATAATTCTGAAAAAGAATACGAGTTTTTGGCAGAAAAATTGCAAAATTATCTTTGAGTCATATTCAAGTCTGAATTACCTGAGGGAATCCCATGCCAGAGGCGGTGGTTGCAATCACAGGAGCCTCGGGGGCTCGATACGGGGTACGCTTGCTGGAGTCTCTAAGCGAAGCAGAATGGGATACCCATCTGATAGTCACTAGAGAAGGAGCCATTAATCTCAAACTAGAATGTGGAATTACACCTGAGGATTTAGCCAATAATCTCAATGTTACACTGGAAAATAATAACAATCTCGCGGCCAGATCCGCCTCGGGTTCAGCAAAATTTGCAGCCTATATTGTCTGCCCCGCTAGTGGTACGACTATTGGTAAGATCGCTACAGGAATTAGCGACAATCTTGCCACCCGCAGTGCACTCGTGGCAATGAAAGAAAGAAGGAAACTAATCCTTGTCCCTAGAGAATCCCCATACTCTACACCGCATCTTCAAGCCATGGCAAATCTTTCTCAATGGGGGGTAGTTATTTTGCCCGCAAGCCCCGGATTTTACAATCAACCTGAATCAATAGAGGATTTGGTTGATTTTGTGGTTGCTCGCATCCTTGACCAGTTAGATATTCAACATAATTTAGGAAAACGCTGGACTGGAGATGAAGTAGGCTCTCAGTAAAGCGGTCTCATACATAATCCAATACAGGTTGGGTTCAATAGGGATTCATTGACCGGGTGATACCGAGGAGTTAGGGTGTCGGTTTGGGAATCAATGAGCGTCACTGAACTAAAGCAGGAACTAGCGAGACTAGGATTGCCTGTTAGTGGGAAAAAATCCGAACTCATCTCGAGACTAACTGATTCAGAAGCTGAGAAAATAATTTTCGACGCAGAAATAATCGAAGAAAGTCAAGAAAACAGGCAATTAAATAAACTAATCAATAAAACCAAAGCACTCCCTTTGCCTGTTCTTGCAGTAACTGGAATTATGCTATTGGGCACTATGGGTGGAGCAATACTGTACGGTGATGATTTCATTGATTGGATTCAAGGAGAACCCGACTACCAATTGATTGATTTTGATTCAACTTCAGCAAGAGGATATGCTCAATCTCTTGTTGACATGGGACATCCAGAGTGGGAAGGTCGAATGTCAGGAACGACAGAAGAACACAATACTGCAGAGTTCATTAAATCAAATTTCACTACTATGGGAATTCCTTCAACATTAGAGGACTTTGATGTTCCAATGTTTGTCATCGATAATGAACCTGAGTTAGAAATTTGCCACCCCGGTGACGTTGGAGAAACATTCCCAGCAATTGCTTGTGGGCCAACTGATATTAACGCCGAGTTCATAGAATTCAATCATCGAACTGACTTCGTCTTACAGGGTTATAGTGGGTCCGCATTCATACGTTTTGTTGATGATATTGACTTGATTGATTTAGGTAATGGAAATGAATCAGCCGATTGGACCAGTGCAGCAAGTTCTGTGGCACTAATTCACATGACAAATGAAACTGAATCAAACACCGCTCTCTTTACACGAGCATCTGAAAACGATGTCTCCGGATTGATTCTAGTTAACGAACGCCAGAATTGTGATGAATTAGTTTCGGGAGATTGCGTTCCATACTTCAAATCTGTAGATATCTCATCTATCGCTAACGTACCAGTTGATTTGGGATTCATAATGGTGAGCAAGAATGTTGGACAAACACTCATTGATAATCTAATCAATCAAGATGGAAGATTACAATTTCTAACTTATGTTGAAAATTCGGGTGAAGCAACTATCAAGGTTCCATGCGGGATTATCGAAGGAGAAACTGATTCATTGATTGTCATTGGTGCCCATCACGACACAGTATACATGGGACCTGGCGCAGTTGATGATACATCAGGAACCGCAACTGTTCTAGAGATTGCTCGACAATTTGGGCTAATCGAGAGTCAACTCGGAAAACCAAAGCACACCATATATTTCTGCACATGGGGAGGTGAAGAAGAGGGACTCTATGGTTCAACTAATTGGGTAGATAAACATAGAAAGAATTTATTTGAGAATCTCAGATTATATATTAATTTAGATATGAATCATGTTGATGCAGAGAGAAACTCAGGGGTCACTCTTTTCGGAAACAGTGCAAAAGACGTAGAGCACATACAAGGTATATCGTCAAAATTCAAGAAAGAACATCCTGAACTTGCTGATAAATATTCAATTAATGTAAGAAAGATGGCAGATACTGAAATGCCCTACAACTCAGACCATGCCCCATTCGTTTACAATATTGATGAGGATGAATCGGATGGTAAGACCTATGGAAAAGCAGTTGTATGCTATGGGTCAGGGTCCTCTGAATATCACACTTATCTTGATAATATGGACAGATTCAATGAAGAGAGCCTTGCCGTTTCGGGAATCATATATGGATCCCTGATCTACTATCTTTCTTATGGCGACTAGAGAAATTAATAGCCGTTATGAAACAATCTCGCGCTACACTTACATTCGATTTGGAGATTCAATCCCTAACAAATCCAGACCATTTTCTAGAGTTCTAGCGGTCAGGTCACAAAGAGCAAGTCTGCTGTTCTTAGTAGCCTCGCCCTCAGCTTTCAATACAGGACATACTTCATAGAATGATGCAAATGCCTGAGCGATGCTGTGTAATTGTGTGGCCAATTTATGGGGCGAATGACTAGAAATTGCATTATCAAGAGCTTCGGGGAAGCCGATTAAGTTTCTTGCAAGATTCAGTTCTCGTTCATGAATTAAGGAAATTGATGTGCTCGGAACTGAAGAACGATCTATCGCTGATTTAGCAAAAATACTGCAAATCCGAGCATGAGCATACTGTAGATATGGCGCCGTATTTCCATCAAAAGAGAGCATTTTCTCCCAGTCAAAGGTGTAATTATTAGTGCGGTCGGTTGAAAGGTCAGCATACTTAATTGCTCCAATTCCAAGCATTCGTGCAACTTCTTTTCGTTCCTCGCTAGAAAGATTAGGATTCTTCTCAGAAATCATAGAGTCGGCTCTTTCAACTGCCTCAATAAGCAAATCCTTGAGATGAACTGCACCTCCAGTTCGGCTAGCTAGTTTTTTCCCATCAGTTCCTAACACCATTCCAAATGGCACATGAATTGCATTAATCCCCTCACCCATGAATCCTGCATCTCTGGCTACTTGGAAGACCATAGCAAAATGCTGAGCCTGCTCAGCTCCTACTACATAGAGAAATTCTGTACTACCGATTTCCTCTACCCTATCAATGATGCAAGCAAGATCTGTGGTAGCATAATTGTAGCCATCATCAGCCTTACGGATGATTAAAGGAAGAGGCTCGCCTTCTCTATTGGTCCAACCCTCTGGGAAAACTACCTGAGCACCTTCACTTTGTTTGAGCATACCTAAGGCATCAAGCCTTTCCACTACTTCAGGAA
>JASMAJ010000056.1 GCA_030754395.1 Candidatus Thalassarchaeaceae archaeon
GGATGGTTGCTTCAGTCTATGTGGCGGCTGCAATTGCTTTCATCGCCGCCATTCTAGTAAAGCGATTTATGCCGACTAGAGTAATTTAGCCGAGGCGGCGATTAGTTTCGGCAAGTAGTTGTCTGGGTATTTCTGTTCCAATTGCCATCCTTTCGCCATAGGGATGATCAAACGAGAGCGAGGTCGCGTGGAGACAAAGGCGATTCACACTCGCCTTACCAAAACCATGTCTTGTATCACCAGCAACAGGACATCCGAGATTTGCCATATGCAATCTGATCTGGGCTCGGCGTCCTGTATCTATTTTGATGCGGATGAGGCTGTGAGCTGGCCCTTCTTTCTCCAGCCACCAATTTGTAATCGCTTCTCTACCACCTCTCCTTCCAGCCTCGACCAAGCGTACTCGCTTGTCTTTTGTTTCAAGAATTCTTAAAGTTTCGACTCCGGAATCAGAAGGTGGTTTTCTATGCACTACTGCATGATAGATTCGCTCTACTGAGCGGTCTTTGAATTGTTTTTGGAGCATGTCTTTGGTTTCGGCCGTACGTGCAAATATCATACATCCAGATGTTTCTCTATCGAGTCTGTGAACTAAGTGTGTGCGAGTTCTACCATTTTCCCAAGCCCATTTAGCAACTCGGTCATACATCGTATCAACTTCGCCTCTGTCGGTTGATACTGAAAGAAGTCCGGCGGGTTTGTCGACAAGGATTACTTCTTCATCGGAAAACAAAACCTCGGGATCTGGAATTATTTCTTTGGGTTGAGTCAGTGGTTTGTCACCATCCGCTTTGGATAGCACCTCTACGAACGATCCTTTTGCCACTTTCATATTCGCCCGAGTTGCCTTTTCTCCATCGACTCTAACCCTTCCATGATCTACCATTCGGCGAAGAGAATTTCGTTTGGCTGTGGGGTGAAGGGATGCCAGAACCTCAAGCAGGATTGTGTCCTCTGTAGTTTTGACCGAGGGGTCCGGCATGTACTTGCCAATAGGTGCTAGTCATCAAACTGACCGTTACTTCCACCATTGTAGAACTTCAAGCGTTGGATTAACGCCGAATTTTTCCTTCCAAACCATACGGGCCGAAGTGCGCATACTGAAGGGGATGGTTTTCATTAGATTATCGAAAATAGATTCGGCTCTTACGCGAGATTCGCCCTTATCGTAAGGATCTATTATTGAAATAATTAAGTCAATAAGTTCGTTTATTTCATCCATAGTATCCGGCTCTGATTTATCTAACATTGCCAATGCTAATTTGTCCAACACACCATCGGGATCGAGACTGTTCTTCCGCTCGAAATCCATCAAAGCGGCTTTTGTTTGGGACCCAAACTGGCCGTCGACTGTCAAATCGGAATTTGACATTTTGTTGAGTAATTCTTGCAGCCTCGAGACGTCCTTACCTTTGTTTCCCTCGTGCAGAATCCTAGAGCCTAATTCTCCCTCATACCGAGGAGGGGGGGAAAGATTCACTCCGAGAAAAATAGCTTTGAGGCAATAATAGGTAGGTGCAAGAGCGACCCAGCCGACAGCTGGAATTGCAATCCAAGAAAAGGTCCAGTATAGTTCACGACTCCCCATCTGATAATTATCTGATATACCCAATGAACCTTCAACCCAAGTGAGTAAATCAAAAGAGATTAAGGCAAGCATGAACCAGAATGTTGCCATTGGTAACCCCATCAACCAACCAACCATCTCATTCCTGCGCCATTCGGGTGTGGGGAAAATACTCCACCAAAGAAAGAGGAATCCTAGTAGGAATGGCATTACTGCTCCGAAATTGGCGATTGGAGTTAGAAGACCCCACCAAATCTCGCCATTTTGGGATGCTGCATCAGCACAATACGCGCACTTTCCAATCCATATTGTGTTCAGGAAATCGAGTGCCCAGACAAAATACGCAAACAAAAACCAAGGAATTCCAAACAAGAATGATGCCATGATGGGGAGGGAAAGAGATCCTTCTGGAACTGGATATACTGCCTTTTCTTCCTTGGTAAGTTTGTGCCATGGCTTACCAATGTGCGGCAGGGGGAGGTGAGCTTCTGAGTTGGCATCCACCGAGAAACCTACTCTTTGATATTCGGAATACTCCCCATCTGAAAACACTCGGATTTCATAATCTCCTGCTGGGCGTGAAGGAAATGATGCGTTGTTGGTATCAATATCCCTTAGCCATCTCCATCGGCTTGCCCCATCTCCGTGATGCCGTGAATCGGCACCCTTGGGATAAATGCCGACCCAGGATTCATTACTTGATGGGCGATCATTGATTCGAAATCTGACGCCATCTTTTGAGATGTTAAGTATCTCAATTGCTGGTGGCGCATCCCTCATTGATTTGGGAGATGGGTGCTTCAATTAGGCGTTTTGGGGCTAAATTAGTCTTGATTTCGCATATTCTACTGCGTTTCTGAACAATATCATTCCTTCTCCTTCACCGTGCTCACCCTTCTCCACATCTCTTGTCCAGGTCGCCCCAAGCCAAGTCGAGTGGTTTGCCTCAGGGTGTGGCATCAACCCGAAGACGAGGCCGGAGGGGTCACAGACACCCGCAACATTTCTCCAACTTTGATTCGGTGAAATGGGGTATGGAAGAATCTCGTCACTGGCACTAGGATATTCTGTATCTGGGTCAACATATCTGACCGCAAGTTGGCCGGTTTCTGTCCATTTATCCAAAAGAGTCCTGTCATCAGTTACGAATTTGCCCTCACCGTGCCTTACTGGTACGCGCATACGAGTCATTCCTTTGGTCCAAACACAGGGGCTATTGGGGTCGAACTCCAGCGTCGCCCAGCGATTTTCATAATGGCCGCTATCATTCAGAGCTAAGGATGCTGTTTGGGTTAGGCTAACTTCTTCATCTCCTGGTAAAAGCCCCATCTTCACTAGAACTTGGAATCCATTACAAATACCGATAACTGGTTTTCCGGCCTTCACAAAGGTTCTGACTTGCTCACGAAGACCAAAACGAAGTCTGTTACCCATCAAGCGGCCACTCCCTAAGTGATCACCGAAAGAAAATCCTCCAGGCACGGCCATAATTTGGTAATCATCAAGGCATATTTCTCCATTAACAAGACGGTTGACATGAACTCGGTCGGCCTTTGCACCCGCCATCTCGAAAACTGCCATTGTCTCCGTCTCACAATTGATTCCGAAACCTGAGAGCACTGCAACTCTGGGTTGTTGACTCATTGAGGACCACCTCCGTCAAGAGTTCCTTTCCATGCTGAACGAAGTTCACTCATTGAAGCGCTCAAAACTCGATCGATTGAATTTGAGAAAGAAATTGTGTCGCCTTCCTCAACTTCGCCTATTTGATAGCAAGCATGGTTGCTCATTACAGATTCAAATGCTTCGCAATCGCTTGGTTTTATGCTTACTAATATACGTCCGAGAGATTCACCGAATAACGCGCCCCATTCATCAATTTTCTTACAATCCGACATTATTGGTGAAAGATTGACTGTGGCTCCTGAATCGCTACCAAAGCAGCATTCGGCTAGCGCGGATGCTAGGCCACCATCACTGCAATCATGAGCACTCGCAACGAGTCCGTGAGTCATTGCACCTGTTAATGCACGATACATTGCGAGGTTTCTTTCTGGATTTATTTCCGGCACTTTACCGCCGATTCCAGACTCTCCGCTGGATTCGTCTCGTAGCATGAATGCTAGTTCACTGGCACCCAATTCCTGGTGCGTCTCTCCAAGTAGGTAGATTTTATCACCTGCATCTTTGAAGTCACTAGATACGGCTTTGCGAACATCGGTGTGATTTCCTATTAGGCTGAATAGTAAGGTAGGTGGGACACTGATTTTCTCGCCGTCAAGAGTAACGTCGTTCTTCATCGAGTCTTTTCCTGAAATGCAAGGGAGGTTGTATGCCCTACATACTTCATCGAGAGCACGATTGGCTCTGACAAGTTGTGCCAGTTTGTATCGCCCATCTGGTGTCTTTGCAGATTCAACTGGATCCGGCCAGCAGAAATTGTCTAGACCGGCGATTAAATCTAAGTCTACTCCGACACAAACCGCATTACGTAGCGCCTCATCTATACTTGCCGCAGCCATTGCGTATGCATCTATGTCGGAGTATCGGGGTACTATCCCATTCGAAATTACCGCGCCTTGAGTTTGACCTTGAATCGGAGCGATTACTGCCGCGTCGCCCGGTGCATCGTGATTAACGCCGCAGAATGGTTTGATTACTGACTGAGCAATAACTTCGTGATCATACGAGCGAACCCACCATTCTTTGCTAGCGACATTCGGGCGAGCGAGTAATCTGGCCAAAATTTCTCCTTTCTCTACTGCGTCCGCTTGGGGTAGGGTGATTTCTGAATGAACGGGTGGTGACCATTCTGATTCGAGTTGAAGTTGGGGGCATCCCTCATGAAGGAATGAAATGGGTAGGTGAGCAATATGTTTCTCGCCCATTCTAACGACGAAGGCCCCTGAATTGGTGAATGTACCAACTATTGTTGCTTCTACTTCGTGAAGGTCTGCCAATGCTTCGAATGCCTCGCAGTCTGCTGGTCTCACACCAACCGTCATACGTTCTTGGGATTCTGAAACCAAAATTTCCCAAGGACTGAGTCCGGCTTGCTTTAGAGGTACAACCGAAAGGTCAAGATCAGCGCCGTTTGTCAGTTCGGCCATCTCTCCAACGCTACTTGAAAGGCCGCCAGCACCATTGTCTGTGATGACTTGGATTAGTCCTGCGTCCCTAGCTTCAAGAATCATGTCAATCATCTTCTTCTGAGTGATTGGGTCTCCTATTTGCACCGCTGAGCTCGGGCTCTCTTCAGTCAATTCGAGGCTGGAAAATGTTGCTCCATGAATTCCATCAAAGCCAACTCGGCCGCCTACCATGTAGACTATGTCGCCCGCATTTGGCGTCTTGTCGTGTGACTCTCGCCCATCGGGCAAATGGCGGGGCATCATACCGACAGTCCCACAATAAACCAGAGGTTTGCCAAGATATCTTTCATCGAAAATTATTGCTCCATTAACTGTTGGAATTCCGGATTCGTTGCCCCCGGCGCGAACTCCTGCATGAACTCCTCTGAATACTCTCGAGGGATGGAAAAGACCCTCTGGTATTTTTCCTGAATAATCTGGAGGGCCGAAACAAAATACGTCTGTATTGGCTATTGGTCGCGCACCTAGTCCAGTCCCCAGTATGTCTCTATTAACGCCTACAATGCCTGTCATCGCACCGCCAAATGGATCGAGTGCGCTTGGAGAATTGTGTGTTTCGGCCTTCATACAAAGGCTCCAGTCATCATTCCAAGCGATGACGCCAGAGTTGTCGTGGAAAATTGAGAGTAACCAATCAACATTGGATTGAATGTCAAGAGTTGGTTTCATGATATGTGTCTTGAATAGAGAATCAATTGTTGAATCTTCGCCAGTTTCTGTATCAATATGGTGGATGTTAGCAGCGAATATTTTGTGAGAGCAATGTTCTGACCAAGTTTGAGCGAGGCATTCCAATTCCGCATCAGTTGGTGCATTAGGGGGTAGACCCAATTCTTTGCGTGCGGATTGTACTTGTGGGTCGCGGTAATGCGATTGGATGGCCTTCATTTCCTCTAAATTGAGGGCTAAAAGTCCGGTATCAGATAATTCAAGTAATTTCTCATCCGATACCTCAAGATCCACTACCGCTGGAGTTTGTTGTTCGAGAGCAGGCTGTTCGGGGAAGTCGAGATTCGGCCAATTACTAGCCGAGCATGCGGCTTTTCCTGCTGTTGCCGCCCGTTCAATCATCGGATTGTGTAACTTACTTGCCAACCACTCTGAAGTTACCCCATCAGGCACCCCCCAGAAGAGGTATGTCCGGTTGGTCGCCACAGCCGCTTTTGCTTTCAATCTGGGAAAAAGTGTCAACAACCCATCTAATCCGGCTTGTCCTGCATTATCTGTGACTCCTGGTTTGAATCCCGCTTGGATAACGGTGTGAGGTGGATTGGAGAAAATATTGGAGTC
>JASMAJ010000057.1 GCA_030754395.1 Candidatus Thalassarchaeaceae archaeon
TACAAGCGATGCACAACATATCTTGACTGACCCCGAAATAGGCGAGTATTTCCTTGGGTCTCACTAATTCAATGACTCAATACTCGTTCTACCGCTAATGGTATGTAGTGCAGAGATTCGGATAATCGATGGCTATCTTCAACTTCAATAAGTTCAATCATGTTGTTTCTTGCTGCAACTCGGCGAGAATATTCGATGGGTACCACATCATCAGATAAGCCGTGAATGATAGTTGTCGGATGTGAAATCATAGGCCATGACATTTCATCTGCAGAGGTCATAAAATCCCAAGCGAAATTTACTTCATGACCCAATCCATGATGAAAATAGGCATGCGAGTCAGTTTCTTCCCATTCGATTATACCTGCAGCCCCAACGGTATTACGAAAGTTTTCAGCAAGACCAAAGGCAGGAGCCAATAACACAAGTCTGAGACTAGAATTGGTCATTCTTGCAGCAGCATTAGCCACCGCTAATCCTCCATAAGAAGATCCCATGATGACCTCTAAGTCAGGATTTTCTTCAATTGCTTGGATTACAATTGAGACATGCTCTGCAATAGCCCAACCCTGAGAATTCATTTCAGGAGAGACTACATCCCATCCTAATTCATTCGCTAGGTAAGTTGGTTTTGTTCCGTCTGGTCGACCTTCCAATCCATGAGCCCAGAGAACTTTCACTGATTCACCCCTGTTGACAAAGATTCAGCGCTACGAATTGACTCTGTGTTTTCTCACGATTCATTATATTAGGATCTAGAACTCTAAGATGAATTTCAGCCACAACATGAATTGTCGCCTCCAATAGATGCCCTCCATGTACAATATGGCCATCATCAGATAGCAATATGTGAATGTGCGTGAATGGCCCATCAGGACCTGGTGCCAGATTTCCTTGTGTAGAGAGTAGTTCCATAGGTCCGCTATGTGTAACGGTCTGATAAATTCCATTTGAGCCTAGGAACCCTATCTCGATATCACGAACCCGACCGATGCCACTAGTGATGGAGGCGCATGTGACTCCATACTCGGTTAGACTTTTGATCGAAGCATGAATTTCATCTCCTGGATCGAGCCTCAAAATCACATCGTCACCGTCTCTCGCATATTCCATGTCATCCGATTAGGGGGGTCATTCTTCAATCCCACTCAAGGTATCTTTCCTCTGTATTTGGCGCCTAATCGAAACAACTTGCAGTGGAAGTCCGCAGGCTTACATTTCAACGCCGTCCTGCGGGAAAAGTCTCCAATGGAAATGCAGGGGTGGAATATTGTATCCAAACTGTTCATAGACTGCGTCGGAACACTTCCGATGCCCGGCGGCGATAATCGATGACAATGGCAGCACATGATTCCTCTGCGCGGTGGCGCACTTTCCTTACTGAGGCAAAGGAATCTGAGATAGCATTACTACTCTCTAAACAGGCCGAATCCCCTGTACTCATTGTAGATTTTCATGAGTTACAAACTTTCGATCCCGAGTTCGCTGAAGATGTTCTTTCCGATCCTAGAAAAATTCTCAATAATGGGCGCAATACCTTGAATGAGATATGTAGAGAACGGGGGGAGGATCTCGATTGTTTACTTCGAGTTGGTGAATTACCAAAGGACAGCCGTCGCGAATTACGAGATGTTGGTAGTTCCGATATTGAACGATTGAGGAGTGCAGAAGTTATTATCACAAAAATTAGCGAAATAAAACCCCGAATCCATAGAGCAGTTTTCCAGTGTGAGAATTGTGGACACACAGTAGAAATGATACAGGAGAATGAGAGGGAAATGAAGGAACCTCTTCGCTGTCCTCCAGAAACTGGTTGTGGAGAGGCAGCAGGCCGTAGTGGAGGAACCCGCTTCAACCTTGTAATGAACATCTCAAGGATGGTAAACAACCAATGGATTGAGGTTCAGGAGGTTCCTGAAAACGTACCTAGTGGCGCTCAACCTTCTCGTGGTCATGTTCTTGTTGAAGGTGACATGGTGAATAAGCATCTTCCAGGTCAAAGAGTGGTTGTCAATGTAATTCCAGTAGTACATTCTGAAATCAAACGTAATCGCAAGACACCGATGTTTGATATCATCTATCACCTTGTAAGTTCAGAGCATGAAAGTACACCGTTTACCGAAATAAAAATTTCCGACGAAGATCGTGAAACTATTATTG
Source organism: Candidatus Thalassarchaeaceae archaeon (assembly GCA_030754395.1). Classification (GTDB taxonomy): domain Archaea; phylum Thermoplasmatota; class Poseidoniia; order Poseidoniales; family Thalassarchaeaceae; genus MGIIb-O1. Next base: position 2,161 of record JASMAJ010000057.1, read on the forward strand.
AAATTTCGAATCGACCGGATTTACTTCAGATAATGCAACGCTCAATCGCTCCTTCTGTATATGCAACAGGTGTAATGCACTTCGTAAAACGTTCTTTGGCTCTGCAGTTATTCGGAGGCGTATCACGTGTTAATAGGGATGCAACAAGGTCACGAGGAGATATTCATATTCTATTAATGGGAGATCCAGGTGTTGCGAAATCTCAACTATTGACTTACATGTCTAAACTTTCTCCTCGAGGAATGTTTGCTACTGGAGGAGGAGTATCAGGAGCTGGACTTACTGCTGCTGCTGTGCGAGACGATTTTGGTGGAGGAGGGCGCTTTGCTTTAGAAGCAGGAGTATTACCTCTATCCGATCGTGGTATGGCTGCTATTGATGAGTTCGACAAAATCAGTGAAGAGGATCGTCGAACCATGCATCCTGCTATGGAACAGCAACGTCTTGATGTGTCGAAGGGAGGCGTCAAAGCAACCTTGAATACTCGCTGTTCCATTCTTGCTGCGGCTAATCCTAAAGAAGGCAGATTTACCAAACGTGGACCTAATGAGAGTGTAATGAGGTCATTCAATGAAACTGGTCTTCCACCACCTTTGGCATCCCGATTCGATATAATTTGGATGCTTAGAGATGAGGTCAGAGTCGAAGATGATGAAAGAATTGCGAGACACATTCTCGCAGTTCGAACTGATGGAGTTAGTGAGATGAAAATAGATGAGGCGATGGAATATGACCTCCGCGAAGAAAACGAAGGTAAAATTTTCATGCAAGGAGTAGATGGCTCTGATCATCTCTCAATCGAATTCCTAAGAAAGTATATTGCATATGCAAAGCGAAATATCCATCCCGATTTGAATGATGACGCCAAAGCAATGATTCTCGAATATTATACTAATGAGCGCCAGTCTTTTGGAAGGGAAGATCAGTATGGAGAGGCCGAGGTAATTCCAATCACCCCCCGTGCTCTTGAGGCCCTTATTCGACTGACTGAAGCCAATGCTCGCATGAATCTGCGTCAAACTGCAACTGCCGATGATGCCAAAATGTCACTTGCAGTATTCCGTCATTGGCGCGAAGAATCAGGAATCGAAGACGAATCAGAATTAATCTCCGGTGTCTCAGTCAGACAAAGAAATTCGAATCAAATAGTTCGCACCGCAATACGTGACATATGTCATCAAAGAGGAATAGCAACTCTGACTGATGTTCTGAATCGTTGTGAACCAAAAGGCATCAGTGAGTTCCAAGTTGAAGAGGTGATTTCCAAGATGCTTCAGGCTGGTGAATTGTTTAGTCCCGTCAATGGAGAGTACTCCTTCGCCCGTTGAGCCTATGAGCGATGACCATCCGCTCATGTACGTGGGTGCCACACAACCTATCGGAGACGAGGACACCCCTTCATCTCTTGACCCCGTTAGTTTGGGCTTCATGTGTGGCCTTGAAATCCATCAACAACTAGCCACAGGTAAGCTACATTCACGGATGCCCAGTCGTCTTTTTGAAATGGGAATTGATGAAATTCCTAATTCTTGGAATCGTCAAAGTCGCCGTCTTAGAGCAGCCCAAGGAGAAGGAGGGAGAGTTGATGTTGCAGCACGCTTTGAAGCCCAAAGAAATCGCTCATTCGTCTACGTCCAATCGCCTAACTCGGGCTTAATTGAACTCGATGAAGCTCCTCCTCTTCGTCATGATCAGAAAGCCGTCGATGCCGCTCTGACAATTTCTGCTATGATGGGTGCCAAACCAGTTCCTTCCCTACAGGCAATGCGTAAGACCGTAGTTGATGGTTCCAATACGAGTGGATTTCAGCGAACCACATTAATTGCAACAGATGGCTCAATCCAAACAGAATCTGGTGATGTAGGAGTGGATGTCATATGCTTGGAGGAGGATTCTGCTCGTAAGCTCGACACACAGTCTTCTGATAATGGAGAAGTTGTCATCTACACACTAGACAGACTCGGAGTTCCATTGGTGGAAATCGCCACCGCACCCGATGTGCAGACACCCGAGCACGCTAAACAAACAGCTCTCGCTCTAGGAACCATGCTGCGCGACACTAGGATGGTTCGCAGAGGTCTTGGAAGTATTCGTCAAGATTTGAATGTCAGCATAGCATGTGGCGATCGTGTTGAAATCAAGGGTTGCCAAGACCTTGATTGGATTCCAAAAATCATCCGGCTAGAAATGGCCCGTCAATTGCACATGTATCGTTTGGCCAACGAACTCAGAGAGGAAGCAGGTCTCCCTGAACTTCCAGCTGATCGTCGCGATGACCAACTTCCGATAGAAAATAGAGTTGCAAAGGCAGCATCTGCCCGTATTCCAATGGTTATTCATGACACTACCGAAATCTTTGCTGATTGTTCATCAACTATGATTGAGAGATCACTCAGCAAAGGTTCAGTTGTAAAAGCGGTAATAATTCCAGGATTTGCAGGCAAAATAGGTAGTAAACAAATGGATAATGAAGACTCACAACTGCCACGACTTGGACGCGAACTAGCCAGCGCAGCAAAACTTGCAGGAGTGGCCGGTATTTTCCATTCAGACGAATTGCCTGCCTACGGTGTCGAAATACAGCAAGTAGAATCTGTACGAAACACACTCAATCTATCTGAGACTGATGCATTCGTTCTCTGTGTAGCTCCTGAATGGCAGGCGGATTTAGCACTTGAATCAGTGATATTCCGTGCTAGAAATGCGTATCATCGAATTCCGAAGGAGGTTCGAAATGTCGTAATTCGAAAGGGCGCGCCAGAGGATGGAACTACTACCGCTATGCGACCACTTCCAGGAGGTGCTAGGATGTATCCCGAGACTGACATACCAGTTTTCCATCTTCAAGAAGATAGATGGAGCAATATCTCAAATAATCTTCCACTCAATAGGAATCAGAGAATTGAGAGATTGAGTACCTATGACATATCTGATAACCAAGCCGAAGCCCTCCTTGGTGCAGAACTTGATGATGTTCTAGTGTCAGCAGTTGAAGGTGATGATTTTGGCACACCTAGCGTACCGGCTAAAGCAATGGCTTCTCTTTTATTGGACAATACTAGATCTGAAATTGTGGAAGGAACTGATCTATCAATTTCCGAGGTGACTTGGCCGATTCTGACTCTTTCACTTTACGCGCGCGAAGAATCACTCATCACTAGAGAGGGCCTAGTGCCAATGACTAGAGCCTTGCTTCTTGAAGGCCCCTCACTCGCTTCCGCTTCCTTTGATGACTGTATGAAATGGTTCGCCGAGAAAGCCGAATCTGAGGGACTAACACCAGCTGATAGTAGCGCAGTGGAGGATGCAGTCGATGCCATTCTATCCGAACGCGCCGAATTCGTTCAAGAACGAGGCATGGCTGCTGTTGGCCCTCTAATGGGTATGGTGATGAGTAAACTAGGTGGTTCAGCCGATGGAAAACAAGTTAGTCAAATTCTCAAACAAAAGATAGGCGAACTTCTACAAGAGTGAATCTACCTGTTACATTGATAGACTACTCTATCAGACATCTATTTCCGTGTCGGACAAACTCAAACCCGCTTCGATTTTGATACTCGTTGCATTGGTATTGCTCGCCCCTTCAATTCAAGATGCTCTCTCTAAAGCAGCGGCTAAATTCGTCAATGACAGTGAATCATCACATCAAGGACTCCCTTTGGAATGGAATGATAATCAAGTAATCTGTGTTGTTTTTCCTTCTGATTATACACATTCTGAATATAATCAAGGTATGACTATGATAAATGATGATGGATTAGTTATCTCAGTCAATGAAGATTACAATGGCACTGGTGCTTGCGTAGG
>JASMAJ010000058.1 GCA_030754395.1 Candidatus Thalassarchaeaceae archaeon
GTCTGGTATTATTGGCCCTGATTTTATTCCTATTTCTCGTTGCCTTATGGATTCGAGTACACAGACTTAGACCATCCAATGATCGCTCTTGGGTGAATGACAATTCGCGAAATGCAACAGTCGAATTCGAAGGTGAAATAGTAAAAATCCAAAATGTACGGGATTTCAACTGGAAAACTACGAAAGAATGTGATGAGAAATGGATTAATCAAGAATATGATCTCAGAGAGGTAAAAGCAATTTGGCTCACACTCGAATACTTCGATCCAAAGCGTCATCAGATGGCTCACACAATCCTTTCATTCGAATTCAATGATGGAAGATATCTAGCGTGTTCAATAGAAGTTCGTAGGGAGAAGGGAGAGCGTTACAATCCAATCCGAGGTTTGTTCCGCGAGTACGAACTAATCTACGTCTGGGCGACAGAGAGAGACGTTATTGGGGTTAGAACTCGTTGTCGAAAAGACTCTGTGACACACTTGTTCAAGGCAGTGGTTTTGGGCAAAGGGAATGAGCGTCGTATGCTCGAATCATACCTACATAGAACCAACAACCTAGTAACCGCACCAGAATGGTACAACACCATCACAAACACCTGTACAACTAACATTGTCAGACATGTAAACGAGGTTTACCCTGGTCGTGTCCCTCGAGCTATCTCAATACTAATGCCTGGTTTGAGTCCAAAGATGTTAAAGAAGGAAAATCTGATTGAATTAAATGGAACTCTAGAAGAAACAATGGAGATGAGTGTAATCGATGACAAGGCCGATAGGTGGGATGGTGAGAGTGATTTCGGAGACTGGATTCGCTCTGAATAGTTCGTACGAGGATTCAATTCAAATCACCACCTGTCACCACCGTGCTTAGCCTAGAACCGATGTCACTGGTGGGGCAGCATGAATGGCCACTACCCCCCTCAAAGAGTCATATGATTAGATGGCTGACTCTAGCTTCTCAAGGAGATTCTGAATGTGGTCTCCAATTCGAAGGAGAGCCCGGAAAGGACGTCGAATCAATGGTCGAATGTCTAGAAAAAATGGCAGTTGAAGTGGTTCGAGGTGAGATTTGGGTTATTTGTCCTCCGGAAAATGGACTGAAAACACCAGATGCGCCACTGAATTGTGGTAATTCAGGTACTGCGGCCCGTATATTGACTGCTCTTTCGGCTACAATAGATGGGGAAGTGAATATTGATGGAGATGAATCATTGAGGAGTAGAAGTAGCGAATCCCTGAATAATACCCTGAGAGAATTGGGATGTGAGATATCCTCAGATAGGATTCCATACACAGTGAAGGGACCAATTAAGGGAGGAGAAACAACTCTTGACTTGAGTTCATCCAGCCAACCACTAACTGCACTTGCACTATCATCTCCAAATTTTAGAGAATCTGTGATTTTGAATTTACAAGGTCAACCAGTTAGTAGAGGGTATAGTCAGTTAACATTTGACATCACATCAATATGTGGCTCACCCAATATTATTAGCAACCCTCTTTCACTAAATTCATGGAAAGTTCAGACTCCTAATCTTGTTAATATACCACCTGAATTGAGCCTTTTCCCTATGGCAATAATTCTTGAACTACTTCATGATGATCTTGCATTACGAACTTCTTTACCTACTTATGACCCACTAGTTTTGATAGCTATTGATGAAATTGATCGCGCAAATGGAGGTCAAGTCGATTTGCGTGATGCTAGTGATTTAGTCACGCCAGCAGCGGTCTGGATGGCTCTAACAAACGGAGGCGAAATTACGGGTATTCCACATGCGAGGAATAAGGAATCAAATCGAATTTCAAGAACTGTAGAATTACTGAATTCATTTGGTATGGTAACAGAAGAAACCGAAGATGGATTGAAGATTCTAGGAGGACAACGGCCAACGAGGCCGGATTCAGTTGTAGAAACACACATGGATCACAGGCTCGCAATGGTCGCAATTATACTAGCATCCAAAGTAGGAGGAGACATCTTGAACCCAGAAATATGTGAAGTAACTCACCCTAATTTTGTAGAGCAATTAATTTCTCTATCTCAGCCGTGACGGCCGAAGTGGCGATCAAGATGGTCGAGGGTCAATCTGAGTACTGTAGGTCGCCCATGAACACAGGCCCAAGGATTTGGTACTGTTCGCATATCAGCAAGCAGCCTCCTCATCTCTGCTAGGTTCAGCCTCTGATTCGCCTTCACTGAACCCCTGCACGAACGCATGAAGGCTACGTGGTCTCGCAAGTGGGTCACCGTATCCAAATCATTTGCACCATCTGGAGTGCTAGAAATCTCAATCAGAATGTCATGAATGAAATTCTCAAGGCCATCCCTCCCAACTAGAACCTCTGGAACTGATGTGATCAAAATTCCTTCATTTGAGTCCGTAAAAGAAATTCCCAACTCAGTTAATCGAGACTGGCCAGCGATTGCCGCTGCCTTTTCCCTAGCGCCTAATGACATCACTATTGGTGACATTAATTGTTGAGATTCCCAACTGACCATCTCATCACGTAGTCGCTCATACCGGATTCTCTCATGCAAAGCATGTTGGTCGACAATAAATAACTCATCACCACCTTGAGCCAGAATATAGGAATCAGCCAACTGAGCTAATGCTACCATCTCAGGAAGTTCAGGAATTATCGCAGCCTTAGGTTTAGGCTCATCGAGGGGAGATTTCACCTCATCACTAGAATGTCTATGCAAACTACGTTCATGAGATGACAATGCAGGAGAAATTGGTTCCGAATCAAGTCCTGGGATTGTCTCTTGATGTGTTTGAGAATCAGAGATTGGACGGGCCTTTTTGTTAGAAGTAGGTGGTTGGGCACTTCTAATACTACTGAATCTTGTCTGTACAGTTGTATTCTCATTTGCTGCGCTAGCCCATTCAGGGATTGACGAACTTGGAGTTGAGATATTTGTTTTCTCAACTTTACCCGATATACCCTCTAGTACAGTTTCTGTATTCAATTCAGGTCTTGTAGGAATTTTTGAAAGTGTATGTTTGATATTTCTCTCAAGTCTTTCAAGAACGCGCCAAGAGTTCTTCAATCGAACCTCTCTTTTTGTAGGGTGGACATTCACATCTACCTCATCCGTAGGTAGAACCAAGCTCAGTACACCGATTGGATGACGACCTACCATTAGCCTAGTGTGAAATCCCCTACGTACCGCTTGAAGGAAAGGTCCGGCTGCAACCGGTCGACCATTGACTAGTATGTGGATGTCATCTGGGCGACTCCTAGTCAGACCAGGGGGGGAAATCCATCCACTCCATCTCTCTTCTCCGGGTGCATCATCATCTGAACTTGGTGATGATAGAGGAATTAATTCTGCAGAAGTCGCCCCGAATAAGTCGTAAAGTCGGTCTTCTTTGGTTTCAGCTGGTGGACAATCGAGTACTACTCTTCCATCAACCTCTACAATCAAGCCAGCGCTGGGTTGACAAAGAGCCATCTGAACTCCTACATCGACAATAGCTGCGGTTTCTGTAGATGGTCGGCGTTGGAAAGATAATCTGGCAGGAACTTTAGCAAAGAGGTTCAGGACTTCAATTCTAGTGCCTGGAGCAAGAGCAGCAGGCTCAACATTTCCAATTATACCGTTATCAAGAATGACCTGAAATCCTTCCTCTTCTGATAAACGACTGGCCACAATCAGTTGGCTAACTGCACCTATAGAGGCTAATGCTTCTCCACGAAATCCCTTAGTCTCAATATGGTTCAAATCATCAGGTTGTGAAATCTTGCTAGTAGCATGGCGAGTGATTGCAAGTGGTAACTCATCTGGATGAATACCATGACCATCGTCAATTACTGTAATTCGATCAAAACCACCTCTCTGAATTTCAATTCGAATTCTTCCGGCACCTGCATCTAAGGAGTTTTCAACTAACTCCTTGACTACCTGTGCTGGCCTCTCAACAACCTCTCCTGCTGCTATTTTTCCAATGGTCAACTCATCTAATTGGATAATCTCCCGACGGGCAGGAGTAGTGAGTTCGGCCATACTATTCCTCCAATTCCTTAGTCTCATTCGTCTTTCTGAGAGCTGCCTGCATTGCATAAAGCGCCTCAAGAGCCTCTCTCGGTGTTAGTGAATCAGGATCTAAAGCCTCCAAGCGTTCAGTAATCTCTCTAAGGATAGGATCTTCTTGAACAATTATCTCTTTTACAGGCTCTGACTGTGATGGTGGCTCAGCATCAGATTTTGTTGACTCAGTGGGTAGCATCCAGCCATAGAGGCTGGATTGTCCAACAGTTCGTGAATCAGGCGTACCTTCGCCACCAGCCCTTGCGCCTGAGGCTTGCCCTTCAAGGAAAATCAGTAAATCTCGTGCCCGCTCGACGACACCTGATGGTAAACCTGCAAGTGCTGCTACTTGTACACCGTAAGAATCGTCACATGGCCCATCAGCAACGGTATGTAAGAAACGAATGTCACCATTAACATCAGCAACTTGAACATGCACATTAACAAGGCCATCTACCTCTTGGGCTAAACCTGTCAACTGATGATAATGCGTAGCAAATAGGGTTCTAGCACCGATTCGCTTGGAAATATCTTCAGTTACAGACCAAGCTATTGCTAGGCCATCAAATGTCGAAGTGCCACGTCCAACCTCATCAAGGAGAATTAGACTCCTCGGTGATGCTCGTCTGAGAATATGTGCAACCTCAATCATTTCCATCATGAATGTCGAACGGCCACGCCGTAGGTCATCATGAGCACCTACTCTGGTGAAAACTCGATCAACGATACCGATTCGAGCTTTTTCTGCCGGAACAAAAGCACCAGTCTGGGCTAAGATGGTGATTAGAGCAGTTTGTCGTAGGTATGTTGACTTTCCACCCATGTTAGGGCCAGTAAGTAAGAGGAATCGGCGTTTGTTGTGGAAGTTAATCCCATTAGGGACAAATCGGCCATCTTCCTCCAATACAGGATGACGACCATTTGTGATATCCATCATAGTATCATCTCTGATATCCGGTCGAGTCCACGAGCGTTTACGAGCATGATATGCAAAACTAGCCAAAACATCTGCACTAGCCACCTTACGGCCAATTGAACTCAAGTTGGAGGCGTATGAGGCGACATCTTTACGAAGTTCTAGGAACAATTCGTATTCCAGTGCCTTCGCTCTATCGTCAGCGGTTAGGATAATCTCTTCCCATTCCTTCAACTCGTCTGTAGTATATCTCTCAGCATTCGTCATTGTTTGTCTACGACGATACTCATCAGGCACCTTGTCGAGATGAGATTTCGTCACTTCGATGAAGAAACCAAATTGCCGATTTTGTTTGACCTTCAAACTAGGAATGTCAAGACGCTCCTTCTCTCTAGCCTCGAATCCTTTCAACCAGTCTGTACCTTCACCTGCTTTCATTCTAAGGTCATCCAATTTTTCATCAACACCGACTTGAAAGATTCCGCCATCTCTAATCATCATTGGAGGCTCAGGCACAATCCTTGAGGCAATATGATGCATCAATGGTTCTAGTTCTGACAAACCATCTGCGCACTCGTGGAGAAGTTCAGATGAACCTTCTGAAAGTAGAGCTTGTAACTTAGGCATCCGTTCAAGACAGTCTGCTACTGCAACAAGATCTCGTGCATTGGCCCTACCGTAAGCTAGTCTTGTTGACAATCTCTCAAGATCCCTCATTGATTTGAGAGTCTCACGAATTTCTTCCAATCTACGCGGTGCCTTAACTAGAGAAGCAACTGCCGCTTGCCGCGCAGAAATTCTTTCAGGATTAGTCAAAGGTCGAAGAATCCATTCTTTGAGCAACCTTCTACCCATCCAAGTTCTTGTCGAATCAATAGCCTGAATCAGTGAACCTTCCTTCTCACCTGCAAGAGTATGAGTCAACTCAAGATTCCGCAATGTAGTTTGATCTAGTACTAAATGGCCATCATCAGCATCAAAATGAACC
>JASMAJ010000059.1 GCA_030754395.1 Candidatus Thalassarchaeaceae archaeon
GATGTAGAGGAACTCGCTCGACGTGAGAAAGAGCAAGCTGAGGCTCGAAAGAAGTCGCTTGAATCCGACAAGGACAAGAAAGTAGCAGCTAAAGAAAAGAAGGCTGAAGATGCCAAAAAGAAGGCTGAAGATGCCAAAAAGAAGGCCGAAGCAGCAACCGAAAAGAAGGGCGAAACTTCCTCTGATAAAAAGAAAAAGGATGGCAAGATGATGTCATTTGCCAGTGATAAAGAAGAATTTGAAGACCTCTTCTGAAGTCAATTATGGTGGGACTGGCCGGACTTGAACCAGCGGCCTCCGCATCTTCAGTGCGGCGCTCTCCCAGCTGAGCTACAGTCCCCGTAGCGCTCTCGCCACTCCGCTTTCCACTTCAATTCTTCCGAGGCGGCTTCGACGAATCATTCTACGCCGGAGAGAACATTCTCTTGCATCTTGTTGAGTTCCTTGACTCCGGCAGTAGCCGCTTCCAGTAATGCATCTAACTCCTCGCGTGTGTAGGTGAATTCTTCCCCAGTGCCTTGAACTTCGACAAACTTTCCATCAGCAGTCATAACGACATTCATGTCGACATCTGCATTACTGTCTAGAATGTAGTCTAAGTCAGTGTAAACATCCCCGTCAACTAGTCCAACGCTAATTGCAGCCAGATCATGAGGAATTACGTTATTTTCGTGTTCAATAGCCTCTTTCGAGGACAGAGTTGGTGCTTCAACTCCCGCCTTAATCTGGTCATAAGTGAGTCTTTTGTCTGCAGGTAAACAACGTCCTGAAGCAATTAGTCTTCGCACACACAATCGCAATGCAATGTTTGCCGCAGTAATCGATGCACAACGTGTTCCACCATCTGCGTTCAATATATCACAATCAACTGTGATTGCAATAGGTCCAAGTGCCTCTAAATCAATCGCTCCACGCAGGCTTCGAGCCACTAATCGCTCAATTTCCTGTGTTCGGCCCTTGGCTCCACGGCGTTCTCTTTGGAATCGCGAATCTGTTGAACCAGGTAATAGGGAATATTCAGCGTGAACCCAACCTCGATTTGCATCACGAGGGAACCAACGTGGAAGGGATGCTGCGACCGTTGCACAAGCAAGGACCATTGTGTCTCCTTGTTGATATAGAACTGAGGCATCTGCGTTTGGTGTAAAATCAAGAGTTACCTCAATATTTCGTAATTCATCAGCAGCACGATTGCTGGAAACGTCACCCGACTTCATCTTGGCCATGCCCCGCCGGCCTGAAACCCTGCTAAAGATGTAATGCGTAATCAGTCCCTACGCGCATGCGGGGGTCTGAATGAATCTACTATCTTTGAATCTGTTGTAATATATGGTCCCCCAATTAGGTCCACACAATATGGCACAGCAGCGAATATTTCATCCAAAATCTCACGAATTGAGCGAGGTGAGCCGGGTAGATTGAGAATCAAAGTTGAGCCCCGTATTCCTGCAGTCTGTCGTGAAAGAACAGCAGTTGGGACATGACGAAGAGAGATTGCGCGCATCTGTTCACCGAAGCCCGGCAGCAGCCTCTCACAGACTGCTTCAGTTGCCTCCGGAGTGACATCTCGTGGTGCAGGTCCAGTTCCACCTGTGGTTATGATAACCGAACAATTTTCATCATCAGATAGTGATTTTAGTGCGTCCTCAATGATAGACTGCTCATCTGCAACAAGTCTTCTACAGATTTTCCAAGGTGATGTAAGAGCTTGCGAAAGAAACTCCTCAATTGCCGGTCCACTAAGATCCTCATACTCTCCTGAACTGGCTCTATCGGAGGCTGTCAAAACTCCGAAATTGCAGGTCTCACCGACACTCATTAGAATCTCACAGCAGCGTTGAGATGAAAACCCACTCGGTTCGAAAACCTCACCTTCTGATGACTACCTTCAAGAACCTCCTCGTCAGGTTGTTACATCCCGGAGGCGATGTGGTGACGAGTCTACCCCAATCCACACTAAGAAACATCGTTCTTTGTAATCAGTGCGAAATATTCGCATCGGCTACATCAGTGGTTCAAGTAGGCTCGCGCCCATTACTCTGATTGTAGGTGAGCCGATGAGTGATGATGAAAGGTATGCAACGCAGGTTGCTGTGGTTAAGGAAGAGTGTCCAGATGCAGATGAAAATGAGATAATCAAGGAGTTTGCTAGGTATGAAGCGGATTTTCTGATACCTCCTGAAGATGCTCTACGTTCGGTTGTTAGAAAATTCCAGATGGCAGCAGGAGTTGCTGTTTCTCAAATTAGTTCCAAAACTAGAGCGAGTATTCCTGAAAAGAAAGTGACTCGCTTTTCTGAACTCTCAGAGGATGATAAAAACGTTACAATTGAAGTTGCAGTTGTGACTTATATACCCAAAATTCAGACGGTTCGCGGTGAGGAACGTCAGATTGCTTATGGTTGGATTGAGGATAATCCTTGGGAAAGTGAAAGGGAAAGATGGGACTATACTGATTGGGGTAACCATGCCCAAAATCTCAGTCCTGGATCCGTAGTTCGCCTAGAGGGAGTATCCGTGAATTTCTGGAATGATAGACGTTCAATCAATATTAATCGGTCTAGCCGAGTTACTGTTTTGAAAGAGGGAGGACAAGCAGTAATTCCTATCTCGGATGAACCAATTACTATTGCTGAGGTCGGAAATGCTGAGGGAATTGTCAATCTTGTAGCCCGAGTGTTATCACGAAAGGAGGACCAAATTGTCAAGCGTGATGGAAGTGGAACTCTAGATATCGTAAGAGGACGAATTGCAGATTCATCTGGAACCATAGGTTTCATCTCATGGAGTGAATTCAATCATGAACCAGGTTCATTATTGAAAATCGAAAGAGCCACTGTACGTAGGTACCGTGATACTCCAGAAATAAATATCGGCGATTTGACTAAGATTGAGCCATATCACGATAATGCATTTGCCAGTATTGACGATCTCAAGTCATCAACACGCAGTAAAATCGCTGATTTACGCGATGGGGCTCGCGATATTGAAATCACATTACAAGTGGAGAATTGGCAATCTAGAACTTTCACCAATGCCGATGGGGAGGAGAAGACTGTTCGAAGTGGGGATGTGATGGATCCAACCGGACGCTGTCGTCTTACTGCTTGGTGCGACATCTCGCCTGAGGCAGGTGCCTTCTTGCATCTAACTGGGGCGAGAGTTCAGTATTGGCAGGGTTCTCCTGACTTGGTTGTTGATAATGCGGAGCAAATAGTCGATCTCTCAGACCCGCCTTGGGAGGCCCTCAATCCTGAATCTCATTGGGTTGATGTGGATCTAACTGCACTTGTAAAGGGGGGGTCTCGTAGAGGAATTAGAACCACTGGCAATATTGTTGCAATTCGCCCAGACTGCGGTATTATTCACCGCTGTCCAGAATGTCGAAGAGTGCTAAGAGACGATGCTTGTGGAGAACATGGACCTCAGCGTGGAGAAGAAGATTTGAGGTTCAGATTTGTAATTGATAATGGGGTATCGAATGCTTCTCTTATTCTTGGTAAAGAAGCTGTAGAAACATTCTCAGGAATGAACATGGATCAGGTTAAGGAAGAAATTGGTAAGAATACACAGTCTGGTTATGTGGCTTCCCTAAGAAATGAATATCTTGCTCGCAACATAGTAGTTCATGGTAGGGCTATGATAGATGGCCAAGGGGCTATGGTAATGGCTGAATCAGCCGAATTTGATGAACGAACAGCTGAACAAGCAGCTAATGAGGTAATCACAAAATGGGGGGTGATTCTGTGATGCAATCAACCCCAAATCGTCGAGTTAGACAGAGTGCAATACGCATTTTTGCTCAAGAATATATGGATGCCAGCCTCCCTGAGGAAGGTGCAGGTGAATTTGATCCATCTTTCGTAGTAACTAAACTTGGAGCCAAAATAAATCGAGCACTTGTTGCAGGTGTGATTGACCGAATCGAGCGACGAGAGGGAGAAAGTGGCCCTAATTATTCAGGAGTTCTGAGAGATCCTAGCGGAACTCATAGGTTTAGTGTTGCAGCCTTTCAACCTGAACTTCATGCGGATATTGAGGAATTACTTCACAGATTCGAATCTGGTGATAGATTCTTGATGATGCTAGTAGGTCGTGCCCGTTGGTTCGAATCTGAGGATGGTGGTGTTTTCACCTCATTCCGTGCTGAGGAATTCTGTGAAATAGATACTCAAAGATACACACATTGGTTGGTTGAAACTGCCGATGCAACTCTACGTAGATTAGATGCTTATGAAGCCTCAATAGAATCTGATTTGACGCCCTCTGCTCTTCAATCATCAGGCGTCCCAATAGATTTGGCCGATGGTCTCATTTTGGCTCGTGGGCACTATGGGGAATTTGACTCGGAGAATTATCGGGTTGGTGTACTTCAAGGTCTATCAATGGCGCTCAGCAATAATGTAGTAATCGAGTCCTCTATCAATCCTGATTCAGTTCAATCTACAATAGATTCTGCTCCTCAGTCTGACTCAACTGAATCTGACTCTAAACCTCAAGTTCAGAACGAGCCAAGCGGAGAAATTGGTGATGTTATTATGGAGACAATCAGAGCTAAGGATGATGGCGGAGGTGTCGATTATGATACCTTAGTTCATGCCGCAGTTATGGCAGGTCATTCAAGAGAAGCAGCAGAAGATGCAATCGACCATTTGCGAGATGTAGATGGCTCGATTATTGAGCCTAGGTTCAGTTACTTTCAATTATTGCCTGAATAGTTATCTGAGTCCTGATATAATTTGTTCAGCCTCAGTCATCTTTGCTCGAATTCTTTCTATTGCCTCTGAATTTGAGATTGATGGCGATTTCCTTGAAGCACTGGATGTTGATTCAACACTCTGAATCTCAAAATCTACAGCGCCTTTTTCTTCCGCAAGTCTAGATGCAATAAGTAGCATTCTTGTTTTTACTTTATCATTTTCAACAGGCCAGTCTTTTCTGACAGCAATACGAAGAAATAATTCCTCTTCAGGACTTGACCATCTTCCTCCGTGGCTGTTTAGAATAGTACCAACCATCCTTTCAATATCATCAATCCTATCTACAAGGTAACTTAGAGCCGTTTTTGATTTCTGGTTCTGACTTTTCTGTTCCTGAAATCATCGTATCTTGCACATCTTCCAATATATGTGCAGAAACTGGAGATAGGAAATCTATCGGTTCAGACGGCGCCTCAATTATCACAACATCATTAGTTGGAGGTGTTTTTTCAATTATGATTGGTGAAGAGTCAACATCAGGTAATCCGTTTCTTTTCAGACTTCGTTTAATTTGTCCCCAGCCATGTCCTTGACTAGTCAAAACACCAGCAACTCTTCCCATCAGTACGGTTCTAGTTCCTGTCAATGTGAGTTCAAGTTTCTGACAGAGCCCATGCAATTTGTGTCTCTCCATTTCAGCTAAATTCTCAACCCTCATCCTTCTTGAGTCGAAATTTAGATGCAACCACAATCTCTGCCTCCGTTCTTTGTGTGAACCTGATGACTTAATCCCAAAAATTTTCAAAACTTCACCTAATTCTTGATGGGTCATTGACTGAATCCCATCCCAGGAAAGATCGTGTTCACCTAGAATCAGATGTTTAATCAGGCGTGCTCTAACTACTTCGACGGAGCCATTCTTAGGAAGCCCCTCCGATTCTGCTCGTTCTCTTAACGCAACTAATTTAGCCCGGTAGAGTTGGTCTAATAGAACTCTATCGACAGTCATCGAAAACACCGATTTTTACGAAGCGGATGCACTTCGGTCATATCGCTTACGCAGTATCTGTGATATTGAATGGTAATTTTGTACCCTAATAAATTCGCCAAAATTCAGTCTTCAAGATTCAGCCATGCATCAGCAGCAGGGCCCTCTCTTGGATGCTCGGGAAGATTTGCAGTC
>JASMAJ010000005.1 GCA_030754395.1 Candidatus Thalassarchaeaceae archaeon
GGAAGACAAAGGAGCACTAGTTTCGTCTGGTGCCTATAGGACTCCGCCAATGGGCCGTACGCACAAAGGTGCTGCAGCTGGGCTCGCTCCCGCATATTCATTTTCGGCATATGTTGCCGAAGTCACAGTTGACGTTGAGACTGGCCAAACCAAGGTCGACAAAGTGTGGGCTGCACATGATTGTGGAAAGGCTCTCAATCCATTATCTGTGAAAGGGCAGATTATCGGGTCATGCCATATGGGGATGGGGCAAGTTCTGTCAGAAGAAATGCGCTACGGCCGTAGTGGCCATCTAATGAATGCTGATTTACTGGATTACAAAATACCTAGTATTCACGAGATGCCAGAGGTTGTTCCTATTATTGTCGAATCGAATGACCCAGAAGGGCCATTCGGGGCAAAAGAGGCAGGAGAAGGGCCCCTTCTACCAATTCTTCCTGCTGTTTGTAACGCGGTTTACGACGCTATTGGAATTAGAGCGGCAGAATTACCAATCACTCCTGATAGATTACACAGACTCATCGAGAAAAAATGCAAATCAGAAGGAATCTCTGACCCACTGAGTCTACAGAGTCCCAGACTAGAGTTTTCCGATTTGCAGGACAAACTCACATCTAGAGCTTTAGAACATGCTAATCGTGATGTTATCCGTCGACTGAATTCTGATAGAGAATCCTATCACAACGGAGCACTATTCGGACTAGATCCTACAATACCATTTGACCAAGTAGACCCTCGTTGGGCTGTTAGCGTAATACCAAGCGAGAAGTATCTAGAATCACCGAGACTCGCCGGTAGTGCATGGAAACATAGTGAGCGAAGACACAAGGGTGATGCATAATGCGAATGCCACCATTTACTCTTCACAATCCTAACAATCTTGAGGAAGCATTGCAGATTGCTGCAAAATTGACAGATTCAGAGGAAGATTTTGACTGGGTTGCAGGTGGCACTGATTTGCTGCCAAACTACAAATGGCACCTCAATGTAAAGAAACATGTAATTTCATTAGCCCGTGTTAGTGAATTGAATGAACTTTCTAAGACACATATTGGAGCTATGGTTAGACTTCACGATTTGGCTACTTCTGACTCGACGCACCCTGTTCTAGCAAAGGCTGCTGACTCTGTTGCTAGCGTTTTGATTAGACATTCGGGTACGGTTGGTGGAAATATCTGCCTCGACACCAGGTGCTACTGGTTCAATCAATCAGAACAGTGGCGAGAATCGATAGATTGGTGTCACAAATGTGATTGTGGAACGGATGCAGACTGTCGTGTTATTCAAAATCAAAATACAAGATGTGTCGCTACATACCAAGCAGACCTTGCACCAGTCTTGATGTGTCTTGGCGCAACCATTCATCTTGCATCAGCAGAAGGTACGCGTTCCATGCCATTGAATGATTTCTTTGAACTAGATGGGATGAAAAGAAATGTTCTCAAGTCTGGAGAATTGGTTACACACCTAAGTCTACCTGAAGGCACAATAGAATGGAAAGGAGACTATCAGAAATTGCGCCAACGAGAGTCGTGGGATTTCCCAGAAGCCGGCGTTGCCGTTCTTTGGAGGATTGATTCAAACGCATCACTTGACCTCAGAGTAGCGACAACTGGGCTTGAATCAATACCTAAATTACACGCAAATGAGGCAAATGCAGCTGTATCTGAGTGGAATGGTGAAGATTCCATTAGCAATTTAGCCGAAGCAATCCGCAAATCCGTGAAACCCGTACAAAACACATGGTACGCGCCTTCGTATAGGAGAAAGATGGTGAAGGTGTTAACGCGTCGAGCATGTGTAGGACTACTGGAGGAGTTGTCATGAATTCGAAATTCTTGGTTCTAATTATGGCTACAACTCTCCTCATGCCCTTTGCATCTACTGCTGTTGCTCAGCCCGAACCAACTCTACCCGACTGGAAGTTAGGGATATTCTACGAAGACGATGAGTCAACGCCTTTCATGGTTGAAAACAACGGCGAGGTCACTCTTGATTTCTGGATAGATAATCAGAATCCATACTCAATAATGTTAGAATTAGAATATGAGGTGCCTTGGGGAGCAAAAAATAATGGTGAAGGGAATGTTTCATTAGATTCTGGTGAAAATGTAACATACTCATTGACCATTTCAGATATTGATGTGTTCTCTATTGCAGCGAAGAGTGAGGAGCCATTTACAATAACTGCAACTCTACAAGAGAGAGGAGGGGTTCCAGCAATGGGCTTAGAACAACCGAAGGAAGTTAGTGGAGATTTAGAGATTCCTGAAATTTTCGACTTAAAGATTGAAATTGATGACCCACTTGGTCCAATTAACTCTGGAACTGAATATATCCTCAAAGTCACAGTTTCCAATGAAGGAAATTCGCAGGACAAAGCAAGTGAAATTGAAGTTACTGATGACTGCCCACTATTGACTACTGATGATGCACTACAAGCCATTACAAGTAGAACTCTAGAATCTGGAGCCAAAACTGAGGCAAATCTCAAGATTTCTGCATCTGAGAGTCATCCTTCTAGATCTTGTAAAATAGAAGTTACTGTCAAATCAAACGGTGCGGCAGGAACGCAATTATCAACAGATAACACTAGAGTAAATATAGAATCGTCACCTCAAAACCAGGACGATTCAGAAGAAAATAATGATGATGAAAATGAAAGCCCGACAGAGATTGTTTCATCTAACCTTCCAGCACCAGGACTAAGTATAATTTTCAGTATATTAATCGGTGCATTATTTTCAATTTCATCTAGACGATTCTGAGTTATAATTTGATTATTTATCAATTAATCAATATGGGCTGAATAGTTCCAATAATAATATCAAAATATGATATTTCCTTCTTTGAGGAGTGCCCTGTAATGAACAACATATATGCGTGTTATGAGACTCGCCACGAAGCGTAGGTGTACCTAGCCTGCGCTATCTATGTAGGAAGGGTATCAATATGGCTCCCAAAAAGACTGAGGATACTAACTTCACAAACATGGTTGTTGGTTCAATTTCAGTTACTGTAGTTCTGCTATTGATTTTACCAATGATTTTTGTTGTTGGTAAGGACACATACTACTCCGCCTACTCTGAAGGTGGTGATACCAAAGTTGAGGCATTGGCCCAAGTCACCGACATGAGAAATACGCTTTCAGATGATGAATATTTCATTGCAAACACCATGTCTACACCAATGCTAGTAAATGACTGGAGAGATCCACATCGAACTGCGTTAATGATAATAGGACCTGAGAAACCAATTTCTCAAACCGAAGCTGATTCAATTTATGATTTTGTGACAAAAAAAGGAGGAAAGGTGATTGTTGCTGCTGATGGAACAAATGCAAATCGACTAGCAGAAAAATTCGGCGTCACATTTTTTGATGCACCATTAAACGATGAAAATCAGTTTTGGTTGGAATATGAGGCAGGCGAAGCAGTATCCGGCTCCTGGTTGAATGTGTGGAGTCTAGCAGCAGTTTCCGAGGATGTTAACGAAATGTCCCTTGCACACCAGCGACAAGGATGCAAGGACGTTGATGTATTCGAGGAGAATAGACTTAACTGTCGACTGCCAGTAATGTTCCGCTCACCTACTGGGATGAAATATGAGCCTACAGCAGCAGATAAATCAAACCCAGGACATCGTGATGTTGACATTCTTGCCACTGCATCTTCATCAGCATTTATTGACATACAGGGTAATTCAAGGGCTGATGACCCCAAAAATCCAGCGCCTGGTGATTTAGCACTAATAATTCGAATTGATTATTCCAATATTACAACTTTCGACAGAGTCGTAACTGATTCTGGAAATATTGTTGGCAATAATGTCGATGAACTCCAAGTAACAGGGAGCATTGTATTTGTCTCAGATGAAGAGGTCTTCTCAAACCGAATGTGGGATATCGCTGCTGCAAAAAATGAAAACATGATTGAAAGTTGTGAGCAGCACACAGGTCACTGCTGGCTTGATGTAACAAAAGAAACATTATGGGAAGGTAATGAAAAGTACTTCTCACTATTAATTGATGACATGATGGAACATGACAACAAAGAATTAGTAAAATCTATTCGTGAAGATAGGAGTGAATTCCAGATTGTATTTGATGAAAGTAGGCATGTAACTGGAGTCATCTCAGCTCCATTCATCGAATCTATGGGCACTGTAGTTCTTCTAACTTCAAACACATTCCTTAAGTGGTTAGTAGTACTAAATGTTGGACTTCTTTTATTGGTCGCAATGATGGTTGTCCCTGAGAAAGAAAATTGGCGTCATGTTTTTGACCTTACTCGATTTAAGGACAGACCACAAAAGTTGGATCCATCTAATTATCGAATTAGGGTGCAGCAGGCTTTGTTTACTAAGGTTAGAGTTCATTATGATTTGACCCGAGATCAAATGGCAATAAAACCACCTGCTGAAGTTCAAACTATGATTGGAGATCCAAGATTAGTAGAATTGGCTTATAGCCAAAGCAGAAAATATACTCCCCAGGAATTGAGACAGCTGATGGTTGCAATTAGACGCTGGGGTAAAAACTAAAAAAAAATGGAGAGGAAAAAATGAGTGAAGAAAAAGCAGCAAGCAAAGGCGCTGATGCAGCGCTTGAAAAGAAGGCCGCGAAAGCCCGTGGTTCAAAGAAAATGAGTGATAGACTCTCTGCTGTCGGTGCTATTGGACATGCAATTAGTACCGAAGTGCAGAAAGTCATTATCGGAAAGAGCCACGTGATTGACAATGTTATGATTAACATTCTGTCTAATGGTAACCTACTGTTCGAGGATTACCCTGGTCTAGCAAAGACACTAATGACGAATACTTTTGCCGATGCACTCGGTTGTGATTTCAAGCGTGTTCAATTCACGCCTGATCTATTGCCAGCCGATATCACAGGCACCAATATCTATGACGCAAAGAAAGGAGAATTTAGCTTCAAACCTGGACCTATCTTCTGTAACCTACTACTCTCTGACGAGATTAATCGTGCCCCACCTAAGACTCAAGCGGCTCTGCTCGAGGCTATGCAAGAATACCAAGTGACCGTGGGGACAGTAACCCATAAACTACCGGCACCGTTCCTAACTATGGCAACACAAAATCCAGTTGAGCAAGAAGGAACCTACCCACTACCTGAAGCTCAACTTGACAGATTTA
Source organism: Candidatus Thalassarchaeaceae archaeon (assembly GCA_030754395.1). GTDB lineage: Archaea > Thermoplasmatota > Poseidoniia > Poseidoniales > Thalassarchaeaceae > MGIIb-O1. The sequence continues at coordinate 5,155 of JASMAJ010000005.1, forward strand.
TGTTTAAGATGAGTGTAGGGTATCCAGATCGTGCTGATGAAGACGAAATTCTTGCACGACGAATTGCTAGGAAGAAGGATGAGGTCGAAGTTGAAATTATTACTGATCCTGCCCGCGTAGTTGCAATGCAACAGGCAATTGAGGACGTATATGTCGACCCTGCAGTTAGAATGTACATGGTCGAAATCGTATCACGAACTCGTGAAGATCCAAGAGTTCTAGTTGGTTCATCACCTAGAGGATCTCAAGCCTTACTGAAGACAAGTCGTTCCGCAGCAGCAATGCGAGGACGTGACTTCGTTACACCAGATGATGTGAAATCAATTGCAACTCTTGCAGTCGCTCACAGATTAATCCTCAAACCAGAACATCAAATCAAGGGACTTGAGAATGACGAGGTTATCTCTGATATTCTCCGACAAGTACCAGTACCAACTGTCTAAAATAATTGATTCGAGATTAGGAGTGGGAGCCAATGGCATGGAGTAGGAAGTCTGCAATGTTCGCTGCATTAGCGATAGCATTGTATCTACTCGGCTTGGTGCTCCGTAACCAACAATTAGTTACTGTCGCAGTAGTTCTCCTATCTTTCCTAACATATGCTGCATTCCGAACCACTCATGCAGATGTAGCATCTAGTGGTCGACGACTGGAAGATGCAGATTCAGATATTGGAATCCAGTTGCAATCAATAGTTGCAATGAGAAAACTGTCATCAGCAAGAGTTTTCGAAGATGGTGAAATAGACGTGGTCCTTAGAATTCAGAACCGTTCATCTCTCTCTAAGGTTCTAGAAATAAGAGACCGTGTCCCTGAAGTTATGCGAATAAAGAAAGGGTCAAACTATGTTCTAATGGATTTAGGTGGAAGAAAGGAAACCGAAATATCCTATACTATTGAGGCCCCAATTCGAGGATTCTATACTATAGGACCCGTTTGTATCCGAGTTCAGGATGCTTTCGGACTATTTCATAATGAAAGAGAAATTAACCTCTATGATGATTTCTTAGTATTCCCTAAGATGGAGGATATTAAGGATGCATTAATCAAGAGTAGGGTTCCAAAAATCTTCACAGGTGCAGTAAACATCAGAAATCCAGGTGAAGGTTCAAATTTCTACAACCTACGTGAATATATCCCTGGTGACCCAATGAAGAAGGTCAACTGGAAAGCATGGGCTCGCTCAGGGAAGATGATGGTGAATGAATACGAAAGAGATGCTGTTAGTGACATCATTCTAATCATTGATAGTCGTGCAGTTAGCGAAACGGGACCTGTAAGTAGAAACTCTCTTGTCTATAGTACTCGGGCTGCTGCAAGCTTAACTCAATATTTCTTATCTCGCCGAGATTCAGTTGGTCTTGTCACTTATAGTGATGAGATTGTTTCAGTTGATCGTGATTCAGGTAAGAAACAGCTCTATGTAATTCTAACAAAACTTGCAGGAGCGATGGCTAAGGGTAATACCCCCCTAAAGATAGTAACAAATAGGATATTGCCGCACATTAATCGAGGAAGCCCAATCATCATCCTTAGTCCACTAGAAGATGATCCTACTATCATCGATGCAGTAAGGGATCTTAGAGCCCGCAACTTTGACGTGACTATTCTATCTCCATCAAGCCTCGAATTTGAATTCGATGCGCGAAGACTTGATAGAACGGGTTATGAAGTTCTCAAAACTGAACGTGATATTTTGATTAGTGAATTAAGAGGACTTGGGGCTAATGTGATGGATTGGGAACCCGATATGATGTTGGTAACTGCTCTTGCGGGAGCAAGAGGCTTCTAGGGAGGAATGAATATGGCTGATGGAACTCAAGATACTTCTCATCTATACGAGGGTAAGACTGTAAGATCTGCTGCCCCCAGTAGAAAAAAGGCTGCTGGGAGATTAAAGTCTAGTACTGAAATTCCAAAAGACGCGATTCCAGAGATTCATGTTCCATCTTGGATTGAATCTTTCTTCGGGGGGCCAATTGTATCTTCAATGAAATTCTTACCGGCAAACAAAACGGTTTCTACTCTACAAATAGCTTCCGCAGGAGTTCTACTCCTCCTCTCCTTCCTAACTTATGTCATCACCCCAGTTTCAGGAACTGCTTGGTTCACAATTGCCAATATTGTTGGAATGACATTCCTAGGAGGATTGATACATATCCTCATCTTAGTTGTAGGATTAATAGGGGGAATTTATGGGATATTCCAAAGAGATCAACGTGCTCTATTAGTATCATACGTGATGCTTCTATTAATCACGCTTAGGTTTGCAGGAAGCAAAGTCGAATTCGGTTTGAATATGGTTCCTGAGAATGAAATTGCCCAGAAAGTATTGCTTATCCTTTACGCTCTATTCTTAGTAATGTACTTTGAATTAACCAGCGGAATAATCCGGTTTTCTATGCTAGATACATCAATACGAACTGGCGAAGTTTATGTTATGGGTGAAGGAAAAATAATCAGTCAATACAATCGTGCAATTGGAATTACACCGGCTATTGCTGGACTTGTGGCTTTGATTACACTTCTAATCAATCTAATCATTCCTGCAATTGTAGGAATCTTTGATGATGTTGCTGCGAATAGATTAAGCGAATCTGTTGAATTAACCAGTGTTTATGGTGTTGCTTTAGGAACTGCAATGGTTTTCACCGTCGTTGCTGCAGCATTCGCAATTAACTTACCACTAAGAATACAGAAAATGCGTGAGAAACAGAATTAACTTTTATCTGAAATAAATCCGCCTATTTTTCCTAGGTCAGCAACGATTAATCTAGCAACTGCTTCTACAACTGGAACTGCTCTTGGACCAAGAACCGGGTCGTGGCGTCCCTTAATCATCAGTGGTTGTTTTTCTCCACTAGGAAGGTGTAGAGTATTTTGCTCGCGTGAAATGCTGCTAGGTGGTTTGAAGTGAACGACAATTCGTAGTGGAGCACCTGTGGAACGACCACCAAGGGCACCATCAGCAGAACCTTCTGCAGAGCCTTCCAGAGTTACTATTTGTCCTTCTTTTTGCCAGACATCATTGTGCTGAGAACCTCTCATTCGTGAAGACTCAGTACCTTTAGAGAATTCAACTGCACGAGCTCCTGGAATCGCCATCATTCCGCGAGCAAGGGCTGGTTCTAGACCATCAAACCAAGGTTCACCAAGTCCCAACGGCAATCCCTCAATTATGCACTCTACTGATGAACCGATAGAATCCTCATCCATTCTAACTTCATTAATCAGGCTAGCAAATAACGAGCTAGCGATTTCATCGCGACAATTCAAGCGAGACATGTCAGATTCTTCAGGGAGAACTGCATCTCTATCGAGACTGAATAATGGAGCCGCGACAATGTCTCCAACGCTATGCAAATGTGCATCAACACGCCATCCCAATGAATTGATTACACCTCGAACTTGACTAGAGGCTGTGACCAAACCATAGGTCAAACGGGCTGATTGAGAGCCACCACCACGAAGATCAGCAGCACCACCTGAGCGGACTTGTTCTGGCAAATCCGCATGACCCGGCCTAGGGTGGTCAGGTAAGAATGAATAATCGCGAGAACGAGTATCTGAATTACGAGTTAAGAGAAGTATTGGCCAACCTGTTGCCTTACCTTCGTAAACACCTGAAAGAATCTCACATTCATCATTCTCAGAACGTGCGCTCAATCCCTTTCGACCTGGTCTTCGCCTCTCAATATCTGCCCTAAGCGCATCAATATCAATCTCAGTTCCAGCAGGAATTCCTTCAACGAGAGCGCCCACAGATAGACCGTGGCTTTCACCGAATAGAGTAACGCGAATTGAATCACCCAAACCCATTCCCATGCTTACCTCTCCAAAGTCAATTCCGGATGTTGATGAATCCTAGTATGTATGAACTGAAGGTCTCTTGATTTTAGATGTTCTATTATTTTCTGATTTTCTTCTCTCTGACAAATTACCGCAATCGCAGGACCGGAACCAGAAATTGCGGCTCTACCATTGGTCAGGACTTCGATGTCTTCACAAATTGCAAGTGCATCATCGTCACCAATTGCTTCGCCAACCAATTGGCCATTCTTACTGAAAGCCTGCAAAGGATCCCCACTGACTAAATCGAGGACAATTTCCTCAAATTGGATTTTTCGATTCTCAAACTCAGCAATATTAATTTTTGATTTTTCCAAATCTCTGATTATCAAAAACACTTCCATCGGAGGCATATTAATCCTCTTTATCCTACAAGCGACCTCATCATAAACATCTACCAATATTGTAGAATGGTTATTGCAGACTACAATATCATCCCTACCTCCAGTAATGCTACATCCAGACTGTATTTGTATTGCTGATAGAATGTTACAGCATACTGCATCCGATATCATCACACCCGTTGCTTGAGATAAAGCGTCCATAGCAGCCACGAGTAAGGCAGAACTTGATTTCAAACCCATACCGATGGGTATGTTAGAATTAATTTCCCAACCCAAATTTCCATCAGGGAGGGGTAAATCTCTAGCTTTCCAAGCATCGATAAGAAGTTGGAGTAATTTGTGTTCATCTTCAGAAATTTCTAGCGGCTCATCAGTAAGTGAGACATGAGTCCAGAGATCAATAGGTGCGGCACAGCCGTTGCCACAACCTACGGCATGTAGAAGACTGATTCCTCCACATGCACGACCCTGTCCCAGAATTCTCATCGCTCATTCATCACTCCTGTCAATTCACGTCCTATATGGCGCATGCCTGAACTAAAACGAACTAGGAATTGATCGCCTTCTTTGAGGGAAGTGACTGATATTAGATTATCTTGAGAAATCAAGCGTACGGTCTCAGCCTGTTGAGCCATTACTTGACCAGATAAGCCGGATGCTTCGAATCTAACCAATAGGAATGGACGCCTCTCGATTTTAAGACGGCCTATTGAGGCTTCACGTAGCGTTCCGCTTGAATCGATGATTGCCACCTTATCTCCTGATCCCAATTCACTTAGGTATCGAGTCGAACCATCAGCCATCAGGCAGTAGGCATGAACCGCTCCGGCGTTAACTCTGAAAGGTCTAGATGGTACAAATTGTGACGGTATCGTCTCGCCGTGAATCAATGCCAAGGCATTTGCAGATGAACCAATTAACATCCCTTCATCGTGATTCAGTCTCTCGATAAGATCAACACAGACTCTCTCACCAACACCCCCTGATTCAACAGAAGTTACTTTGGCAAATTCTAGAATTGAATTTGTTTCTTTATTCTCAGTGACCTTCTCTCGTTCTCCAGCCACTTCAACAGCAGATAACCAGAGTTCCTCATCATCAGGAAGTAGAATGGCATCAACTCCATGCTCTAGAGCGAAGGCAGCACCTCTCAAGTCGACTTCCTTAGAAATCGCAACAGCGATTTTTGTTCCAGAACCTGATGCAGCCGCTACAATATTCTCGAGAGGAATCATTGTCCAATCAGAACACTTAATCAAAATCCAAGGAATCATGCCAATTAGAGAAATAGCCTCTTCTTGGCCATTATAATCATCCAATTGAACAACTGCAACATCATCTGCTGTACCAGTCCAAACTCTATCCGCCTGAACGAATAGAGAAGATTCAGGGGTAGCCTCAACCCACAATTGCAAATTATCACCTCAGCATCTCTGCTGCCTCAGAAGCACTTACTCCATCATTGATTACTGCTCGAAGTGCTGCAATATGGTTGGCTGGATTCTCAGCACCAAATACCTGTCTCCCCATACAAACTCCAGCACCACCGGCAGCGACGGATTGTTCGACAATTTCTAGCAAATCTGCAAAAGAAGTTCCTAGAGGACCCCCGGCAATAAGAACTGGAATAGGTACTGAGGCACAGACTTTAGCAAATGATTCTGAATCTCCAGTCCAAGGCACCTTGACAACATCACAACCCAATTCCCAAGCCACACGAGCCGCATGAGCTACTCCTCCGGTAGAATCATCTTCAGCAATTTTCAAGTTTGGACCACGAGGGTATACCATACCTAGAACTGGCATTCCAAGAGCGATTGCTTCACCGGTTAGTTCACCCAACTCTGCAATCATTTCAGGCTCAGCCTCATCGCCTAGGTTGACCTGAGCAGAACAGGCTGAAGCACCCCTAAACTGACATTCTTTGGCTGAGGCAACTCGTACTTTATCGCCCGAATTATCTCCTGCATGGATTGTAGAAACCGATACATGACATACGAAGCCATTCCAACCAGTACGTTCGAAATGATGAGTCAGAGCACCCTTCTGGAGAACTATAGCATTAACACCTGATTGAATACAGGTATCAACAACCTCATCCATTCTATCAAGTCCCTTCTCAGGATAGTTAGAGATACCGTGATCCATTGGAATCCAAACGCCTCGGCCACCAGGAAGGAGGCGTTCGAGGCGTTCAAACAATGTCTCGGCCATGGAATTGCGCCTACACTTCTCTTATTGAAAGGATGTTATAACAATTCAAGCAATTATTCTCGCTCCCGTAGGGAGCGAAGAGAATGATTCAAAAATCAAAATCAATGATTAGTGGAGCGTGGTCCGAGCAATCTAAGCCCGCTTGCCGATTTACCTCTGCGGTTTTGAAAGAAGCAAAAGCAGCATTATTTGCCAGAACATAATCAATCCTCCAGCCACGATCTAAGGCCCGTGCTTGACCTCGATTTGACCACCAAGTGTAAGGCCCCTTCTGCTCACCGAAGTGAATCCGATGTAAATCGTGCCAGCCGCTGTCAAGGAAGCGACTGAACCACTCACGCTCATGCGGTAAGAAACCAGATGTGCGTCTGTTTCCACTCGGATTCCAGATGTCATTTTCTGTATGAGCGATATTCAAATCTCCAACTAAAATCGCAGGTTCTGGTGAAGCAAGGAATTTCTTGGCCCAAACCAACAAATCCTCCAACCATCTATCTTTGTAGGCTTGTCTTTCGGGACCAGAACCTCCATTTGGCAAGTAGATATTGATACAAGTTAGAGGACCACATTTCGTGGTTAAGACACGCCCCTCTAAATCATCAGGATCTAATTGAGTTCCTATGCCACGACCAAGCTCCTCCATACCAACACGAGACATCGAGGCGACCCCTGAATACCCCTTGCGTTCGGCCGGATGCCAGATGACCTCGTGACCGTCAGGAAGAGTCCAGTCTGTTGGAAGTTGTTCAGGAAGTGCACGCACTTCCTGGAGTAACCAGATGTCTGCATCTATCCTCTCAATGAAGTCATCCAAGCCTTTGCGGATTGCGGCTCGGATGCCATTCAAGTTCCAGGTGACGACGCGCATGAGGGGGGCTCACTGAGATAGGTCTTTGACTTTCTCGACTAAATCCATCCTACTAATTCTCCACATTCCGTATGGTGTGAGAATTACTGAGATGAAAACAACAACGCCAACAAGTTGTGCTGCAACCAGGAAATCAGACTTCACAGTCAGATAAAATGCCCATTGAACAAATGTAGAAATTAATGCTTGAGTGCCAAATATGGTGAAAATGGTGGCGAGAATGCCGCCTATCAAACCAATAGCGATATGTTCACCCAACATCATTCCACCGATCCTGTTGATTGGAGCACCAAGCACTCTTAGTGTCGCAATCTCTACATCTCGTTCTGCAAGATTCATGATTAGTGTATTGAATAAAACAACAATTGCAATGATTATTCCAAGCGCAAGAATTGAATTGTATATTGCTTGTTGTTGTTTCAAAAGAGACTCAAAGGTTTTGATTAAGTCCTCTTTTTGAGTAACTCCAAGTGAAATTTCGCCCAATTCATTGTCAACTTCGACTCCCTCTGGCAAATCAATCAAAACAGAGGTCGCTTCAATTCCTACTACAGGAACGAGATCTTGGCGATGGAAATACATGGTTCGTGACACTTCTCCTTGAGTAATACCGGTTATCTCAATATCCAACGAAGTTGAACCAAACATAATCGTCTGAGTTTGTCCAATTTGCCAATCGAGAAAGTGCTGCAATCCCTCATCAACCAGCACCTGTGTAACTTCAGAATTAGCAACAGGGAGTGTTCCTTCTTTAAGATCTAAAACTATCATAGAATTATCGTTAGTAGAAACCGTATCCAACCCATAGGTCAAGAGATACCTCGTATCTCCCTCTGGGTTAGCTGGGAAAACTAGCATCGACTCATGAGATGCACCCCTCTCATCAGCCCATTCATTCACAGCCACCTCCCCTCCGAAGGGAACAATAACTTGAGCGTCCCAATTCTGGTTATTCTCAACATTGCCAACTACAGCATCTTCCATTGTAGCCATCATCAGTGTCATACTGCCAAAAATTAGCATTGACAGGCCGACAGCAACGAATGTGAAGGCTAGCCTAGTTGGTTTTCTAATGCTAGACCTGATAGTTAGACCAACTGTAGAAGGTAATCTCGAAGTTAACTTCTGTAGACCTCGAGACGAGAGTCTAATCTGATGTTGGCCACGCATGATTTCCAGAGGTTGTAGTCTAGAGGCTTGGATAGCTGGAAAAATTCCAGAAAACAAAACAATTAACATCGCGATTCCAGAAATTTGCAGAAGGATAGGAGTTACATCTGCAGGTTCAATAATTGGAATACCCAATAATTCTTCATACATATTCAACATGGCTGGAGCACCCAAAAATACTCCAAGAATTATACCAAATAAACAACCGATTAAACCTATTAAAATGGGCATCAAGATGTATCCCGGAATAATCGCATTTCGTGGGATTCCAAGTGTTCGCAATATTGCAATCTCTCTAGCCTGAGATTGTACCAATCTCTGAAGGCTCAAGAAGATGGTTATTCCAGCAACTATTGCGATCATTGCAGTAACTGGAACATACATCGACATCGCACCTTCTGCATCGGTACGAAGAAATTCTACAGATTCGATTCCTGAACGACTGTAAACCAATGAAGGAGAATCATCAATATCTTGTAAGATAGAAGCTAGTTCTACAATAATTAAACTGAGTTCTTCACCTTCGACATCGGTAGAAGTCTGCAAGTCATATTCCGGAGTCCCAACTATATCGATGAGTAGAAGATTTGCAGAACCAGAACTAAGATTTGCCAATTTTTCAAGGCCTCCTGAAGTCAAATATCCAGTAGCAAATGTTCCAGGTTCTGAAGGAAATAATGAGCCACTCTGGGTGAAGTACAGGTGATTTGAATGATGGCCAATACCCACAATGGTGTAATCCATGCTTCCTGCTCCGGAACCTATCGAAATACTATCACCAATCTCAATATTCATTCCTTCAGCCACCCTTACATCGACGACTATCTCATCATCTGCACTGGCCATAACACCTGAGCAGCAATCGTGGTCCGGAAACCACACTCGGTCGACATATCCTTCGTCAATACCATGCCAAACAGCAGGTATGATTGATTCTTCACCATCCTCATTTGTGTGAAACATGACTCCATCGAGTTTCAAACGAGGTTCGCATTCATTTAGCACTAAATCTGAATCGGGCCATTGATTTGCGATTTCCTCACAAATTGAATCAGCAGTACTGCCATCCCATGCCCAACTAGGATTTTCAACCCAAATATCTGCAAGGTTTACTCCCTCATCAGTATCCGCATAGATGTCATCGTACATGTTTGAGGCTGTGTGAGCATATGCTGCAAAAGAAATACCTGCGAAAACACCAACCATCACCATGAGTACTACAGCGAAGAGGCGAATCTTTGTCCGCCATAGGCTTCTTGCCAAACGCTTTGTAAGTAATCCAAACAAGAATATCACCTCATTCAACAATTTCGTCAGACTTTACTTTTCCACTGTCAATTCTTACAACTCGTGTAGCATATTCAATCAATGATTCGTCATGAGTCACGAAAACACAGGTAATCCCTTCCGCCTCACATGCCTTGACTAGTACTTCCATGACCATAGATGAGGTCTTTGAGTCTAGGTTTCCTGTCAACTCATCACCGAGTAGAAGTCTCGGACTCTTGGCAAGGCTTCGGGCGATTGCAACTCTTTGTTGCTGCCCTCCACTAATCTCAGCAGGAAATCTATCCTTCTCGTTCTCTAAGCCAACTAGTTTCAGTAAGTT
>JASMAJ010000060.1 GCA_030754395.1 Candidatus Thalassarchaeaceae archaeon
AAAACGAAATGATTCGTTGTTACTAACCGCTATTGCATCCTCCATCAAAACTGCAGCTGCAGCATTATCATCATCAGAAATCATAGCAATACTTTGGAGGAACCACTCGGAGTCAATTTCTTTGTCTGAGTTCAATCTATGATGAGCCTCTATTCGGCGGGCACGAGGTCCCTCCATTTTAGCCCAGAATTCAGCAACCTGAGAGTGAATCTGCTTTATTTTATTCTCATCAATAGAGGCCCGCAGAACATTTCGAATCAAGTGATGAGGCTCAACAAGATTACTCATCCAACGAAGGATTGCTGCATCATCTAATTCAGCAGTCCCCCTATCATCTGAAACCTCGGAAATATCTAGTGGAACAGGAGTGAGGCTCAATTCATTAAGAGTGCATTTAGCTTCTTCACTTAATCTTCTAATTACAGTTTGTTCGACATAATCCTGCAATTCTTGACCCTCTCCGGGTATTTTTTCTTCGGGCGACCATAATCGGAGAGCTAATGGATGACCACCAAGTGCACCTGCAACTTGTTTTGCTATTTCGTGGTCCGTATCCTCAGGAAGTAAGTCAACAGCGTCATCAATTTCAAGTCCTTCAATTCTTACTTCTTCATATCCGACTAATTCTGTAAAAGGGCTTGGGGCACGCACAGCAATTAGAGTTGAACCTGCATTATTGGCACATTCGCTAAGCATTTGTGATATTGAATCAACGTGACGAGGGCTCAATTCCTGAGCCTCATCAAGAACAATTAATGTCTTTCTATTAGAGACTACGGAGGCGATTGCGATTGGATCAGTAGGTGAATTATCACCAATCCACATTCTTCCGATAGCAGAAGCATCGGCATCTGTATGACAAGTGGACCATCTAATCTTCCAACCAATTTCCATTAATCTTCCTGCAACTGCACGTGCAATACTTGTTTTCCCAATTCCAGGTAAACCGCTTAGGTGAATCTTAGCCCCAGAAGATAGAGAATCAAAAATAGATGATACTATCTCATCTCTACCACGAATATGAATAGAATCTGGTATAGTTCCGATTGCCAAACCAACAGCCTCAGTTGACTTTTCCTCAGAAGAAATTGAGACAACCTTCTCCCTACCTTGAGAGGTCAGAAAGACCACTGTTCTACGGCGTGAGCCACCCCCAATAACATGAGTTGAACGGGTGTCAACTAGACCTGAATTTTGTAACTCTTTGAGAGGTTTATGGATTGCTGAACGAACCAAACCTAGATGTTCTGCTAATCCAGGTAATGATAAGTCACGAGGGACATCCCAAGCAGTCTCAACTTCGGCACCAAACTCGGCTAGACGGAGCAGAAGGCGGACCTGGGTCTCGCTCAGCATGTTGGGTGAGCGAGGCCATCAGTTCATGGGCGTTGACCTCTACCGATTCACCCCCATGCCATTGAATCAGGCCTCGCTCGACCTACCGAACAAGCCCGGAGTCTATCTCTTCCGACGTTCAGACGGTAGGGTCCAGTACGTCGGAAAGGCAACTAATCTTCATAATCGTGTTAAATCCTACTTTGCCAAAAATCCTGATAGAGACAAAATTCCAGAACTTGTGGCTAGTTCTGATGATGTAGAATTCATAGTAACGCAATCTCCTTCCGAGGCATTAATTCTCGAGAGACAACTAATTCGTAAACACAAACCCCGCTACAATTCTATGTTAATGGATGACAAATCTTACCCATTCATCGCATTTACTGACCACGAATTCCCTCGAGTGCTATACACAAGACATCCCCCAAAGGGAGCCCACCTTTGGGGACCATTTCCAGATGCGAGTGCTGCTAAACAAGTGATAAAATTACTACGAAGGCAATTTGGAATCAGAGACTGCCCTGAACTACTGCCGAAAGGTTGTCTTGCTATGCACATCGGTTTGTGTACAGCACCTTGCATTCAATCTGAAGGATATAATGAACAGATTCGTGCTGCAGAAAGTGTCCTAAACGGAGATGCAAGTGTGCTGATTGAAGCTCTACAGGAGGAAATGGATGTTGCTTCTGAAGATTTAGATTACGAAACTGCCGCAAACAAAAGGGATCTAATTGCGGCAGTTAACACCACAGTTTCTCAACAGGTAATTCATAGCCGATTCTACCAAGACTGCGATGCAGTAGGCTTCGCTTCAGTTGCCGATATTGCAGTAGTAGTGATTCTTCACGCCAAAGACGGAATCATCCAAGGTCAGGTCAGTTACCCGCTGATTCATCGAGGAGATGTGGTTGCTTCAGTTTCTCTAGTTCTATCTGAGCACTACTCAAATCGCCGCCCCCCCAAAACTCTCCTCGTTCCAGCACCTCTTTCGGATTCATTGACTGATTGGTTGAAAGAGCGGAGAGGAATCAAAGTCGAGGTTCGTAATCCACAACGTGGTGAATTAGCCAAGTTACGAGGTATGGCAGATCAAAATGCAGAAATTCAAGCACAACGCCAAACCACTAGACGTTCAGGTAGTTTAGAACAGACTGCGGCAAATGAAGCAGCTAAGTTACACGGATTTGACTCTCTAGACCACATAGTCTGCTTCGACATGGCCCAACTGCAAGGAAATGAGAGAGTTGGTGCAGCAGTTGTTCTACGCAATGGAAGACCGGCAAAGAAAGAATACAGAACATATCGAGTGAAAACGGAGGCTGTGGATGACCTGAGAATGATGCAGGAGGTTGTTCAGCGTTGGCTAAAGCGACAAGAAGAATGGCCAGATTTATTGCTTCTAGATGGAGGAGAAGTTCACCTCTCGCACGTCAATTCAACACTGGAAGAAAATGGTGTTTCAGGAAGATTCCCTGTCGCGGCACTAGCCAAGAAAGAAGAGACTCTTTGGCGTCTTGATGCTAAATCTGTTGTTCTAGATAGACGCTCAAGAGTGCTGATTCATGCACGCGATGAAGCACATAGATTCGTCAATACATATCACCGAAAACGGCGTTCAAAAGGTGCGCTGAAGAGTCCTCTCGAAGAGGTTGAAGGGCTTGGAGCAAAGAAGATTCAGTCACTACTTCGACACTTTGGCGGGATAAAAGGTATTGAACATGCAACAATAGCTGAATTAGCACTTGCTCCCGGAATCGGCAAGTCTCTAGCGGCTAGGATTTACGAACACCTTCATGGTTAATCATTCGACCATTCATTCTCTGAATCTATATCATTGAAGGTCTCATCATCTAACACTTCATCGACTTCTTCTATGATTAATTTCTCTTCCAATTCTCCCATTTGAGCAGCAAATTCCAATTCTAGTAATTGCTCTTCCAATGCACTTTGAGCATCTTTATTATTTTTCTTCAGAGCATTTCTTTTTCTAATTCTCCGACTAACTAGCAATAATACAATTGAGGTGAGTAGGAACAAATAGGGAGCGAGCTCTCCTAGAATAAGCATGTATCCAATCTCAACTTCCCAAGTTACAGTATCTTTCTCTTTGTAACATTCAGGCCATGTATTTGCTTCAGGGCATACTGGAGTTCGAAAAATCAAGACTTGGTTATCTGATTCCTCTGAGATTTGAGAAAGCCCTAGTTCTGACTCGAATCTTAGTAATCTCACATTATCTGGAAGAATGACTTCAACTCTAGCCGATGAACGTATTGTACCCCACAGAGTATGTTCCATAATAGGAGGCACAATTGATTCTAAGACCAATCCATCGACACTAATCCCTGTGTCGGAAAATTCCAATCCTAGCATTTCGCCTAATCGATCTGTTATGCTAGCTGTGTAATGAGCTGGACCAACGCTGAAACTTACTTCATCATTCCTCAATGCTAACATCATTGATGATGTTCCGACATTAACTGATAATCGAATAGGATTAGTATCTGTTGGCTCCATATCTAATGGCATCTCAACCCAAGGTATTTCTATGTCGAAAGGGATTGCTCCTATGTCTAATGAGGTAGTGTAAGTATTGGCTCCAAAGATTATCTTCTGAGCACTCATTTCTTCTATCTGAGTAAATGATGATTCTACCTCTTCAGTGAGTGCAGAAGTCAGATTTGACAAACCTGCATTTGAAATTTCAAGTTCATAATCACCATTGGTGAATGGGATAATTGCTTTCTGATCTGAGCCGACTAGCAGACCACCCTCTCTACGATCACCAACTGCAATAACTCGCCGAATCAAATCAGAAGGTATCGGTTCAATTGCGATTCCTTCTTCGCCATCAATCAAGCCAAGGCGATATATCTCAAGTGTTATTTCAGCTGAAAACTCAATTTCAACTGCGGCAGAAGTCTCTCTTAATGCAATTTTCTGTACCTCTATCCTACTATCCATAGAAAGACAAGTTTTCTGATTAGAACCACAGATTAAGTCATGACTATTGTCAGTACATTCAGTTGGATCACCTGGGCCTCCTCTTCCATTTTCAAGACATATTGCGTGTTGCCAATCAAATGGTCTTGCGCCTTTGAATCCAAGTTCATCACTGCTAGTTCCAACATATGGTGCCTCAAGGACAATAGTATTGGGGTCTCCGTTGGTAGAGTCAATCCAATCTGGTAATTGCATCACAATCCTAACATCTGAAGTAGGAAAATCTGCAGGTAAAGAATCCTGAATCCATGAAAGATCGGTTTCTATCTCTATTTCGAGCACACTCATAATTGAGGCAAGATCTTCGTCAGTCATTATTGACAAATCTATTGTTGAAATATCACCCTCAGCATGCTGAATCAATTGGCCAACGATATTTGATATTTGCATCTCAGATGACACAGTACTAGCTTGAAGTATAACTGGGTAAGTACTCGCCATTGGACCACTTGTTCCCAAACAGTATCTGTATGCTAGATTCTCCTCACATGTCACACCTGGATTGTGTTGAAACATTAATCCTCCAGAATCATGAGAAGGTGCAAAAGTAGGGGTCTGGAACAGAACATCTACACCTAAGGCTTCAGAAAATGTATCGGAGAGTGAATCCATTGGAATTGAGGTTAGCAATTCTTCTGTATCAATATCCATCTCGGAATCAAACATTCTAATTCCATCTGAGGTTACCGAATCAAGCTTTATTGTAGAGGTTTCAAGATTTAGTCCCCACTCTGCTAGAGTATCTGCGCTCAGATGGTGAACACCAATCTCTATATCTATTCGGCTATTCATTCGATCACTGACATCAATAAATAACTCTAGACTCAATGAAGATCCCGCATAGTTTTGCCAATCTGGCGGATTACTGCCACTCCCTAACACTGCAACTAAATCAACGGATGTTGCAGGAGATTGGGAAGAACCTGCGAGATTGTTTAGCCCTATCCAGGCTCCAGAAATTGCTTGTTGGCCCTGTCCCTGCCTGAACACCTCGCCGGGGGAGTTGACCTCTATGACCCTAGAGTAGGAAGGAGGCATCATCACATATTCGAGGTACTGGCCAGGTGTTGCAATGGTTGTGAAGTTAGAAATTACTTCTCCCCCCATAACCATCAAACCCTGCATCATTCTGTCTATATCCCCTGTATCAGAATCCATACCAATATTAGTAGGATCAACGTTCAATGTGAGGACTGAACGCATACAAATAGGAGGGTCGAATGGATTATTGTCTCGCCCATTTTGTTCGTCTATAGAATCTATATCGGGATTATAGGAACAAGAAATATCTCCTCTCTCAATGAAGTCAATATTGTTGGTAGGTTGAATTTCGCTAGGACTTGCATCTGGAAAATTCTCTTCAATAATCTGTTGAACTGTATCTTCAATACTCTCAATCATCATGTCCTCAATTGATTTAGTGCCGGTTCTACTAAGAGAGCGATAATTACGAATATAATCAGCGGGTATTCCATCAGCAGGAGTACTATCACCCT
>JASMAJ010000061.1 GCA_030754395.1 Candidatus Thalassarchaeaceae archaeon
AGGTATTGCACATCACTCTCCTTGGCTAGCTGGGCACATGATGCTTGGTTGGATGGCTAGCCTAGGATTGCCACTATTGGCAGGATTCGTTGCTGAGATTGCAGTAATGATTGCATTCTGGATGACCTTTGGTTGGCTAGTAATATTCCCAGCATTGACTCTTATCATTACCGCGGTTTACTATCTGAACAGTATGCAGGGAACAATCTTCGAGGGAGGAGATCCACATGTAGGGGTGCTCCCCGATTCTCTCCACGGAGAAGAACCACGAGATATCACATGGCATGAGAATGCAGGAATGTTCATTCTCGCAGCAATGACGGTACTCTTTGGAATAATGCCATTCATCTTCTGGGATATGATGTCTGATTGGTCGACTGAGTTTATGCTTGAGACACTTATTGATGCAATGAATGCAAAGGGGGTGGAGCCCTGATATTTACCACAGAAGAGATGCAGTTACTATTACCCGAGATGGTGTTGGTCACTGGTATTATTCTCTCAATATTGGTGCCCAATTTGGGTGATGCCAAGTTCCGCATACCTCTGACTCGAATTCGTCTTCCAATCTTTATTGGGGGAACTCGATTTAAGACAACATCCGATCCAAGAATGCCTGCACGGATTTCCATCCTCGCTCTAACAGCAGCCTTCTCGTACTCATTTTTAGATATCAAATCAGCAAGCGGTGAGGTTGGTGGAGTAATCGAGATTACTTCATTCACACGCATGATGTCTTTTGTCTTCTATGGGGCACTCTTGCTTGCTGCTGTTGCTACAACCTACAGAATGCCATCTCGACCCTCTACTCGTGTACCAACTGAGAAGGACTCTGAGAAGATCACAACAGTTCTTATTAGTCGTCTGATGGATAATCGTAGACAAGTCGATTTCCATATTCTACTCATGATGGTAGGACTCGGTATGAGTCTAATGGCAATGGCAAACAATCTTTTCTTCATGTTTGTAGCTATCGAATTAGCTTCTCTAGCAGCATATGTTTTGGTGGCTTTCCACAAAGAAGAAGCTACAGGTGGTGAGGCCGGTGCAAAATACTTCATTGTTGGCTCAGTTGCTTCGGCGACGGGAATATATGGAATGTCACTAGTCTATCTATGGGCTGGTAATCTAGACTTCGATACTTTAGCAGTTGCATGGTCTTCTATGGATGGATTAGATCCATTTGCTGTTGTAGGTGTTGGTCTAATGTTAGTCGCCTTCGGTTTCAAGGTAAGTGCAGCTCCTTTCCATCTAGCAGCTCCTGATGCATATGCTGGAGCCTCTTCTCCTGTAGCTGGTATGCTTGCAACTGCCTCGAAGGCAATGGGTTTTGTCGCAATCTTCCGCGTTCTAATAGGGGTGGCTATGCCGTCAGAAGGAGAAGCAATCTGGTTTTGTTTGCTTGCAATAATTGCTGTTATTACCATGACTTGGGGTAATCTTGCCGCTTTAACAAGTGAAAATCCAAAGCGAATGCTTGCCTACTCAAGTGTAGCCCACGCTGGATATATGCTTGCAGCTATCGCTGCAATAGGAAGTGGGCTTGGAGATGAGAATACCACCAAATTGGTATTGATTGCAATCGTTTTCCACTTGACAATTCTTGTTCTTTTCAAGTTCGGTGCATTCCTTGTACTCAGTTTACTCGAGACTGAGGGAAGAAGTCACAGACTTGAGGACTTACATGGAATGGCTCGTAGAGATCCATTAGTTGCAGGTTCAATGTTCATCTTTATGCTTTCATTAGCAGGAGTGCCTCCTCTTTCTGGATTCCTCAGTAAGTTACTGATGATTAATGGAATAGTCAATATTAGTGCTGGTTCAGGTAGTGAATCCGCTACAGCAATTCTTCCATGGGTGGAATCAGTAGATATTGTATTCTGGTTGGCTCTTGCTATTGTTCTGAACAGTGCGATCTCAATATTCTACTACCTCCGACTATGTCTGGTGATGTTCTTTGAAGAACCAGAAAATGCAAAACCACTTCGTAAAGCAGTGCATCTTCGAAATTCAATTCTAGTACTTGCTTTGTTAACCGTATTGTTTGGCTTCGGTTCGGGTGCAGAATATCTTCTAGACCTCGTCGATACTGCAGTATCTTCTCTTTGATGCCCAATTAAAGGCTCGTAGAATAGGGCATGGTTTCACATAGGGGGCGCTCGACCGACGGCCAATGGCCCGTCGTGAGGAGCGTGTGGATACCGAGTTGCTAGCGCGGCTTGAATCCGGCTCAGGAGACCGAATACGCGTCCCCCTTCCGAATAAAAAAATCAATGAGATGTTCGCCATTGCAGACCAAATTCTAGGTGGACGCAGAGTCCGGGCAGTTTGTGCTGATGGCGAAAGCAGGCTTGCACGAATACCAGGAAAGATGCGCCGACGCCAATGGGTTCGTGAGGGCGATCTAATCATTTTACAGCCTTGGGACTTCCAAGATGCAAAGGCAGATGTTCGTATGCGTTACACCAAGACACAGTCAATTTACCTATCACGAAAAGGTGTTCTTCCAGAGATTGTTGACCTATTCGGTATGTCTGATGATCAATTGAGTGATGATGATGAAGATAGATATGAGCAAGAGGTTGTGACTCAACCTGCGCCTGTTGAAGAAGAGGGTGCTGATGACTTAAATGAAGAAGTTGAAGAAGCAGCACCAGAACCTGCTCCTTCCTCATCTTGGGCTGACGATGATGATGATGACATCGACTCATTCTTTGGGTGAGTCAGATGTCTGACCCTGATTGGGAGGAATTCGATCCCGATTCGATTCTCAAGTCCTCTCGTCAGCATGATTGGATGAATGAAAACCGATTCAAGCGAATGTTCAGTGATATTGAAGATAAATTACAGGGCGTTCTTGGAAAAGGTCAGTATGATTGGGTAGATCGTCGTGTATTCGATGCGGTTTTTGACCGCTCGACCTTGATGTCACTTCACAAATTGATGCAAGCGGGTGAAATCGAAACCGTAGATTATCCAATTGCTCGCGGCAAGGAGGCTCACGTTTTCCATGCAACGACCAATCAAGGTCCCGCTGCGGTGAAGATATTTCACACTACGAATGCAGTGTTCAAGAGTCTAGCAAAATATATTGATGGAGATCCTCGATTTGGTGGATTGAAGCGTCGTCATCGAGAGTTGGTTAAAATTTGGGTTCGCAAAGAATATCGAAACATGCTTCGAATGCGAAAGCACGGTATTCGTGTTCCACTCCCAAGAGCAATTCTCAACAATGTATTGGTGATGGATTTAGTTGGAGATAAAGGAGAACCATCTCCTCGGCTGAAGGACATTACTGTAGATGATCCGATGGGCGTTTTTGAGGAACTTTTGGAGATTCTTGCCGTATGTTGGCAGAGCTGTGATTTAGCACATTCCGATTTTAGTGAATACAACATTCTCTGGTATGATGGCCAGCCTTGGATCATCGATGTTGGTCAGGCTGTTGTTAGTGCTCACCCTTCATCTAACGAATTCTTAGTTCGAGATGTAACTAGACTTGTGCAGTGGATTAATCGTCAAGGATACGAGGTTCAACTTGCAGATTCACTATTGCGAGTACTCGAAGAACCCGTTCCTGAGTACCCACCCCTGCCGGGCGGGGATTAAAACGGGGAGTCGGCCCGCCGGCTTCGTGGAGTTACTTGCTCGTATCCCGAAGGACCGCATTGCGGTGCTGATTGGACAGGGTGGTAAGACTCGTAAGATGATTGAGAAGGCTAGTGGTGCATCTCTTGAAATTGAATCAGACACGGGGGATGTATTTGCAGATTGGGATGATCAAGAAGTAGATCCCATTTTGCGAATGAAAATGCCCGACGTGATTCGTGCCATTGGACGTGGTCTTGCACCGAAACGTGCCGTTAAGTTACTCGAAGATGAAGTATTTCTACGGATGTATGACATCCGTGAGTGGGTTGGACGACAACCTAACCAAACACGCCGTATGCGAAGTAGGTTAATTGGCCGTAATGGGAGAATACGTAGCTTGATTGAGGAAATAACACATACTGAGATGGCTATTTATGGTTCCACAGTTCTTGTAATAGGTGACGAAGAAGGACTTGCACTTGCTACTCCAGCTATTGAAAATATACTCAATGGTGCTGAGCATGGTAATGTTTTACATGGTCTAGAGAAGGATAGAAAGCGTATTAGGATTCAATCTCGTAGTCTTGATTCCTATGACGAAATGGGTGAGCCTAAGGATACTTTCGACGCTCTGGTTCCAGGACTAGCAGAAGCGCGCCGTCGCCGTGAAAGACGCTACAAGGGTGCACAGGTTGATCCCGAAAATTCAGAGGAGATTGCAGAGATGCTCGAGCTCTCTGAAGATGAGTCAATTTCCTTTGAAGAGGAATGATGCGAGCCGCCACGCCTAAGCGGGGTTGCTTGCTCGAACACCCATGATGAACCATCTCGAAGAGTGGTATGAGTACGAGCAGATGGTCATCAAGGCCCTTACTGTAATCATGACCCTGTTCTTTGCAGGTATAGCACTCCATGAGTTAGATATCGAAAATCCCCTATCTGATTTTGTTTACCAATACTATCTCGATCCAATTATTGGTGAATCGACTGGAGATTCTGGTTACAATATGGTCAACACAATGACCTATGGAATTGTTCTTGCAATGTTCGCAGTTGCTCTTTCTGGTTGGTTGCGACATCTAGGTATTGATGGCTCCGACATGACATTACTGGCTTTGCTACCATTTGTTCTCTGGGCAGCCTTAGGTGAAGTGGTTGAAGATGCACAGATGTTTGGAGAGATTCTTTCGGCTTGGTTTGTAAGCCCAGGTGTACATTTTCAAACTGCAGGTTGGGTGGTACTTTCAGGTGCTGCTGGATATAGTATAATCAATAATAACGAAAATTCAATTCCCAATTTTAAGCATGTCAATACAATCTCAATGGTGCTTATTTCTTCTCAATTCCTTATTTATGGTATTTCGATTAGTGGCAGTAATACTGTTGAGAGTAAAGAAATTGATTTGACACTTTTTGCTATTTTCGGAATATTAGGAGTCCTAACTCCAATCTGGTTGAAGGATATTGGAGATTTTTTCGATGATCTTCAAAGGACTGTATATTTCACAGGAGTAGGTGGAAGCCTCGTTCTCTTTGGCGGTTTGGCTTCCTATATGTCGTGGGCTCCATCTGATCAACTAAATTTCTGGCCTGTTGTAGTAGTCATTGGTTTACCAATCGTTGTTGCTTATCTTATGATTCAGCAAGGCCGCGAATCTTCGATTCAACTTGCATCACAGGGAATCGTCGCAGGAATCCTTCCTCCTGGAATGACTGAGGAAGAATATTTGGCTTCAGAATCTGCAGAGAAAGATCTGATTGAATCACTTAGAACAAAGGCTACGATGGCATATCCTGTGGCTTTTCTTCCAGTAGTTGGTCAGTTTCTAGATGGACTTGCTACATACATTGGAATAGATTTCTTCAACTATAGTGAAAAGCATGTGCTATCTGCTGCGGTAATCGAATTATTTGATACAGCAGCAACTTTTGCCGTTCTAAAGTTAGCTATTGGTGGAATTATCTTCTGGTTCTACTCATTGGCAAACTTCGAGCATCGTCAGCAACATCTCCGTCTCCTCATTGGATTAGCATTGATGGTAGTGGGTATGGCCCCCGGTCTACGCGATGTTGGTCGACTAATGCTGGGTGTTTGATTCAGCTTCAATAATCACGACATCTATGATGTCGAATCCATTTAGTTGAAGGTATGACGGCAATCTGAGGGGTTGAGAGCCATGGACAGATTGCCGACTCGAGTCGACCGTGGGAGTGCTGA
>JASMAJ010000062.1 GCA_030754395.1 Candidatus Thalassarchaeaceae archaeon
GTAGATGAAGTCGAGAATTTCCTAATGCTTTGTGCCGAATACTGTGGTGATAACCACGCATACATGATTGCAGGAGTTAGCGTTCACGCTTGAGGTGTTTGTATGGAGAAAAAGACATTAGCCACGCGAAGCATGGTTGCTCTAATTCTAATTTCAATCGCCATGGTTGTTTCACCAGCGGTTAATTCACTTCCGGGTGGTATTGGAGGCGATTCCATTCAGACCGCTGGATGTAACTGTCATGGAGGTGCTGATGCCGGAGTAACTCCTTCTATCACCGGACTTCCTTCTGAGTACAATGCTTCCGAGGTTTATACTATTACAATTTCAATGACAGGAGGTCCTGCAGAAAGTGGAGTCAATGCGGGTGGATTCAATCTCTGGTCTTCAGATGGTGAATTTTTCCCACAAGACGCCACAGTCGAATCGCGTGCCCCTAGTGAGGTTACACACACAGAGGCTGGAAATGATTACCGAACTTGGTCGGTTGAATGGGTTGCTCCAAGTCATGGACGCGATGTCGACTTCATTTTGCATACAAATGCTGTAAATGGTGATGGGACTCAGTCAGATGCCGATGATTGGAATCGTCTAGATCTATCAGTTGCGGGTTCACTAGGTCCTGGTCTTGAATCTGCAGACCCATTCAAAGTTCTAGGAACCCTCATAATCATCTCGATAGTAATGCTTGCTGCAACTCTTCTGTATGGATTCTACCGAACCAGTCCCGAAACTTTCGATTGGGAGCATCTAGCACCCTATGTGGTCGAGTGGCTGACCAGTACAGACCACAAAAAGATTGGAACATTGTATTTCGTAGCCAGTCTTTTCTTCCTTGGCCTTGGTGGAATTATGGCCATGCTAATTAGAATCCAACTCGCTACACCAGGTAATGATTTCATCTCTCAAGATCAATACAACCAGTTCTTCACACTTCATGGTACAGTGATGATTTTCCTTGCTGCAATGCCTTTGATTAACGGATTTGCTAACTGGATAGTTCCACTACAAATTGGTGCACCGGACTTGGCTCTTCCTAGACTCAATGCACTTTCATTCTGGTTACAGCCATTTGCTGCCATACTAATCTTCACTGGTGTTTTCACCAGCCAAGGTGCAGACACAGGTTGGACTGGATACGCACCCTACGTGGTAAGTGGTGGAGCTCATCATGGCGTAACGATGTGGGTTGCAGGGCAAATTATGTTGGTCGCATCATCTACTCTGACTGGAATCAATTTCCTAACTACAATCGCAGTCATGCGTGCAGACGGTATGGGCTGGATGCAGATGCCTTTGTTCACTTGGTCTGTCCTAGTAGCTAACTTGTGTTTGTTCCTCTCTATTCCTGCATTTGGTGTTGGATTAATCCAAGTTTATCTAGATAGAACAATCTCTACTGCGTTCTATGACATGGCTGCTGGTGGAGATCCTTTACTTTGGAGCCACTTGTTCTGGTATTTCGGCCACCCTGAAGTGTATGTGGTGATTATACCAGCATTCGGTGTGATATCTGAAGTTCTTGCAACTTCAGCTCGACGTTCTATCTTTGGGTACCGCTCGATGGTTTATGCAATGGCTGGAATTGCGGTTGTCTCATTCATTGTGTATGGACACCACATGTTCACATCAGGTATGTCGCCAACTCTGAGATTCGTCACTATGCTGACTACGATGTTAGTGGCAGTTCCAACTGGAATTAAGATTTTCAATTGGCTGAAAACTATGCATGGTGGCTCTCTTGTATATCGTACGCATACTCTGTGGGCTCTAGGTTTCCTTGTGACTTTCACATTAGGAGGAATCTCTGGAATGTTCTTCCCCGCCGTCGCAATGGATGTTCATTTGCACGAGACCTACTTCGTTATCGCTCACTTCCACTATGTCTTAGTTGGAGGCACTCTCTTCGGATTCTTTTCTGCAATTTACTACTGGTATCCTAAGATGACTGGTAGAATGATGGATGAAAGGCTAGGGACACTTCACTTCCTAACCGCATTCATTTCCTACAACGGTATTTTCTGGCCTATGCATCGCCTTGGTGTTGTTGGAATGGCTCGAAGGCAGCACACTTACTTCATCAGTACTGATGATTTCACAGCACTGCCTGAGTGGGCAGCAGATTGGAACATGTTTATCTCAGTCTGTGCTTTCCTTTTCTTCTTCTCGAACTTCTTCTTAGTTGCCAATCTAGTACTAACTTTAGCTCGCGGCGAAAAAGCACCAGCAGACCCATGGGGCGGCTGGTCATTTGAGTGGATGACATCATCTCCACCACCAACTCCATCATTTGACTGGAACAACCTTCCAGTTCTCAAGGATGCAAACGAGCACATTGCCAACGAGCCTAGTAAACTAGGAGCGTGGTTCAACCGATTGATGGTTTCTGAAGATGAAGAGGAGGTGAGTCATTGAGCGATAGCCACGATGACCATGACCATCATCCAAGCCCTTGGGGGCCTCATGACTGGAGTCATGGATCACCACACAATTCATTCGCGCCGTTATTCCTTGCAATGGGTGTAGCAATATTCCTATATTTCCTAGCAGAGGCTTGGAGCTTTGGTACCTATCATCCTGGATATATTCCAGCAATTTTACTAGGTCTAGCTATTGTTGGCTTCTCTATGTTCATTTGGTGGAGACAAGACATGTCTTTCGATGGTTCACATGAACCTCTAGCAACAGGAGTTCCATTCAGACAGATTCAGATTCGTAAGGTGGCGATGTGGGTATTTTTGATGTCTGAGATGATGATATTCACATCCTTGTTCAGTACTTACATGCGTTATCGTCAAGGAATAATAAATTGTGAGACACTATTCCTTGAAGGAGAGTGGATTGACGGGACCGTTGTAACTTGCTTTGAGCCGGCAAGTCATCTAATCGCGAGTTCTTTCTGGCATATTGCACCTGGTGCAATCAACACTTTTGCTCTGATTATCTCTTCATTCACAATCGTGCAGGCACTTCGATACGCAAAGATGGCTGATTTAGATGAAGAGGTTCGTCGAAAGAAGGTATTTCGATATCTGGGAAGTACATGGTGTCTAGCAGTTCTGTTCCTAACTATGAAAATGATTGAGTGGTTTATTGGATTCTATATTCCGGAAATAGATCTTGGATTCATACATATTCATGAGCATGATATAGTATCTCTAGTGAATGAAGGGTACACGATAAATGCCGATCATTACCAGCACCATAGCTATGTAATCGATGATCATACTTTGCATGCATATGAGTTGGCTGGCTACGATATTAGTAATCTAGAGCACTATTCAAATGGTGCTCATATGACTGCGAATGTTCAGGTCTCAGCATCCCTATTCTACGTGACCACCGGAACGCACGGTGTTCACGTTGCTGCCGGAATCGTTGGACTTACTTACATGACTTACAAGGCTTGGAAGGGCCTTTACACTCCGTTGAATGCAGTATCAATAGAGTACTTCGGACTTTACTGGCACTTTGTTGACTTAATTTGGGTACTAGTGTTCCCATTCTTCTATCTATATTGAGGTGATAAATTATGGCACATTATACAATATTTGGAAAAGACCCCTACTGGATGAATTTCTTTGGACTAATGATTCTGACTCTATTCGAGGTAGCCGCAGTTGGTCTAAATCTCCAACCTGCTGCGGAAAGTCTCGGTGAAGGCTGGAATGAGAAGAAACTTACATGGACAATTCTCTGGGCAATAGGGATTCCAAAGTTCATCATGATTGCAGCTATCTTCATGCATTTGTATGGCGATAAGGATTCGAAGATTCTAACCTTGACAGCATTGTTCCCAGCCTTCTTCATCATCGTAATGGTTCTCTTCATCGGCCTAACACATCCAGATGCTGTTACTGGCCTACCCGCTTGGTGTAGACCAGGGACTTACAACATCTGATGTACCTAAATCACTCTTCATTGACCGAATAGGTTCATCAAAAAGAGCCGACACGACAACTCACTGCAGACGTCGCTTAGCCTGGTATAGCGCCGGATTTGAAATCCGGTGTCCCTTGGACTCGGGAGTTCAAATCTCTCCGTCTGCGCCATTATTCATTAGGGATTGAGGCAGCGCCACGTACAGTCATCTGATCACTGTGGTAACTCATAGAAATCGGAGTGGTGAGGACAGCCTCACCATCGACATTGACATACATTGGAGGATTGTGACTTTGGTCTGATGGATTACCATTTGAATCAACAGCCTTCACTTCCAACTTTCGAGCAGTTCTCATGCTTATCTTATTCCACTTGCCAATGTGAGTACCTTTCTCCAGAGGTCCCATGATTAGGAGCATCTGCAATTTACTCAGCCCAAAGGCCAGTAGTAGAGAGGGCTTATCCTGAGTTGGAGCAGCTCCGGGAGTGACTTTGAATCCACCACCAAAGGTTTGGCATTGGCTCATACAAAATAATCCAGAGAAGGTTACTATTTCTCCGGGTTCTTCATCAATTTTTATCCATCCTGGTTGATTTTTCCAACCCATGATTGCTCTAATTCCAAGTGCTGTATACTTCAATTGCCCTCTAATCCATTTGAATTTCCCCTCATTCTTCATTCGATTAACCGCGGATGTAACACCACTGTCAATCTCGAGAAAACTCCATCGAACCATGTTACCGGGCTTCTCGGCTTCACCATCTACTGCATGATGCTCTGGGTCTGGAATGGATGGATGGCCAACCGCTGGAAGTCCTTCGATACGTACAGCCCCAACTCTTCGATCAGTTCCATTGACGAGAATATCTACAGCCGCTTGCATATCGGGGAATTTATTTCCTCTAGGAGTTGGTATTCCGTGTGCTCTGGCGTAATCATTTCCACTACCTATTGGAAGGATGCCGAGTGTCTTCGATGATCCTCGTAAACCCGAACCAACTTCGTGTACTGTTCCGTCTCCACCAACAGCTACAATCATGTCATGCTCACCGTTTGCTAGTCCATGAGCCAATTCGGTTGCATGACCTGGATATTCTGTGCGGAGCAGTTCAATTTCGAATCCCGCCTCATTTAGAGCCGGTTCGAAAAGGTCCCATTGCTTGACTGAGAGTCCATCTCGGGCGTTTGGATTGAGGATACATGCTATGCGGGGCATTGTTCAGTGAGGAGCAGTTCCAAACTTCAATGCTCGGGGAATAGAGATAGACAAATTTGACTGAATTCTTCGAAAGCGAGGAATGATGTGTGATGTTCGATGCGGAGGTGCTGGTAGTAGCATGTCAGAAGGCTCACGTTTCATGGCTCGCGCTATCGAATTAGCCGAACGTGGTCGCCACCGAGTTATGCCCAATCCCTTGGTCGGTTGCGTTCTTGTTCGAGATGGTGAAATTATTGCTGAAGGATGGCATGACCATCTAGGTGGTTTACACGCTGAACAAATGGCAATTGCGGATGCAGAAGCAAATGGAGAGGCAACCCAAGGTTGCACCGCCTATGTCACTCTAGAGCCATGCAATCATTTTGGCCGAACTCCTCCCTGTACTGAGGCATTGCTTTGGGCTGGTGTGAAGAAAGTCGTTATTGGTGCCTTAGACCCTAATCCTACCGTCCGTGGTGATGGTGCAGATGCTTTGAGCAAACACGGAGTTGTAGTTGAAACAGGAGTTCTAGAGGACGATTGCCGTTCTCAAATGGCTGAGTTCATGCATTGGTGTGAATCGCGTCGCCCTAGAGTGTTTCTGAAAGCTGCAATCGATGCAAACGGTCGAGTAGATTGCGACCCCTCTGAACCGTCTCAGAGATTCTCTTGTGAAGATTCTCTTGAACTCGTTCATCAACTAAGGGCAGAATCAATGGCAA
>JASMAJ010000063.1 GCA_030754395.1 Candidatus Thalassarchaeaceae archaeon
AAGGCATTGATTCGCCGCTTCGTGCCGTTTGCTTCATTACTCATGCCGCAGCAATTCGTTCTAAGAATGAATGGTGCTTCGGGAGAGGTTACTTTCACTCAGAAAATCAACCCAGTGGTGCATAAATTAGTAGTCAGTGGCGTTTCTAGTTCTGGAATTGACCCTCGAATTGCGGCAAGTGCGGCAGTTCTACTAATTGCAATAGAAGGTAGACAAGGCTAATCTGACAGATTTGAATTAAGCATACTTGATTGCTGTACCATAAGCGAAAACATCGATGTATTTATTCGATTTTGCCGCCAAATATGATATTCTCGCACTCTCTAGTCTAACATTTACTACTTCATCAAATCCACCTTCTGATGCTTGGTCTCTTAGAGATTGAAGAACATCTTGACGAGCCAACATCAGAACATCATCGAAAGAAGAGATATTTCCACCAATTAGTGTGTGCCATGATGCTATCCATTGATTCCACCAACCTGGCCCCACGACGAAATTTGCTTGTATCATTTTTGCTTCAGATATTTGTTCGTTTTTTGACGGATTTTTCTTGTTTGTTAGTGGATCTCTTCCATATTCATTTACTGTAATCGCAACTCTATCCATCACATTAGCAATCATCTTTCGATGCTTACGTCGGCTGAAAATCATTGAGAAAAGGAATGAAACTGGGCCAATAAGAGCTAGGGCTAACATAAGGAATACAAACAGAAGACCAAGAACTTCCCATATTTCCATACAAATCACCTCATTCGACGATAACTGCTGTTCCATAAGCAAGAATTTCTGATGCCCCTGGTGTGATTGCGCTTGTTGCCATTCTAACATTCACAACAGCATTTGCTCCACGCCCAATCGCTTCCTCCAACATTCTTTGAATCGCTTCATCTCTTGATTCTCCAAGAAGTTCAGTGTAAGCCTTGAGTTCACCACCTACTATATTTTTCAAACCTGCAAAAATGTCCTTACCTACGTGCTTTGCTCTAACTGTAGAGCCACTAACAACTCCCATCGTTTTGACAATTTTTCTTCCAGGAACTTCTTCTGTGCTTACCATAATTATTGAGGTGCCTTGACCTTCGCTCATGAAGATTCCAAGTGCAGTATGTGAATGAAGTTATGTTAACTCGTTTTTCACTCATAGATACCTCTAATTCGAGGCACTGTTCTCTGCTTTGAGTGAAGGCATTCTTCAGATGGGTCAATTACGAATTCTTTGAGAAAGCGTCGCCCAAGAATAATTCTGTGGCGCATTCGTGAGCGGTCTTGAAGACACAGTTCGATATCATGATCCTGTCCAGCAATCTCTAGTGTAGTTCTAATCACTGGACGCAATGTATCGTGACCTCCTGTATTTCTTACTCGACGCCACTGATATAGAGGACGTTCAATCCAATTTCCATTCTTAGCGAGACGGAATCTTACGACGTTCTCCATGCCGTTATTACTCAAACTAATTTCTTCGGCATGGAGTGTATTTGACCAGGCACCAGTATCCATTTTCGCCATGGTTGCACCGGCTTCTAGTTCCGGTAAACCAATCCACTCGCGCCAGCCGAGTACTGTTCTTGCGCTCATGCCAATTGACTCCGACCGCTGGCGACAAACTATCCTTCTTGAATCCGACGCCTCAAAGAGCAAGCGCGTCGCATGTGAAACAGTTTGAAACAGCCTCAATTGCTAACTCACGAATCTTTCATATATGGTTGGTCTGGGCCATCTCTAATGGCGAGCGACACCATACCCGAGGCACTGACCTTCGATGACGTTCTTTTGTTGCCCGCTGAATCAGCGGTTCTTCCGGCCGAGGTTGACTTGAAAACTCAGTTAACCACTTCTATATCTCTGAATATTCCAATCATGTCAGCAGCCATGGATACTGTGACTGAATCACGTATGGCTATTGCAATAGCACAATCTGGTGGAATAGGAGTAATTCATCGAAACATGAGTATTGAGGACCAGGCAGCTAAGGTGAATACAGTCAAGCGTTTTGAATCCGGCTTGGTTCTAGACCCAGTTATGGTATCTCCAGAAACCACAATTGGTGAATTGCGTACTCTAAAAGACAGGTATGGATTTTCAGGGATGCCAGTTGTAGATGATGAAGGTAACTTAGTCGGTTTGATTACAAATCGAGATATTCGATTTGTTGCAGATGATAACATTCTCGTCTCAGAAATGATGACAACAGATTTGGTAACAGTTCCTCCACACGTTGACCCAGAAGTGGCCAAGAAACTCCTTCACCAACACCGCATAGAGAAGTTACTCGTGGTCGATGAGGATGGAAAGTGCTCAGGCATGATGACTGTTCGAGATATTCAGAGGAGTCGCGATAATCCAGATTCCTGTAAAGATCATCGCGGCCGACTCCGTGTCGCTGCTGCGACTGGTACTGGCGAGAAGGGCGTTGAACGCGCACTTTCCTTATTTGCAGCAGGTGCTGATGTTGTTGTTGTTGACACCGCTCATGGCCACTCGCACGGAGTCTTGCATACGGTTCGCCAAATTCGTGAACAAGCAGGTGATGAGGCTCAGATTATTGCTGGAAATGTTGCAACCGGAGCGGCCGCGGAAGCCCTAATCGCAGCGGGTGCAAATGCCGTCAAGGTTGGAATAGGCCCCGGCTCAATCTGTACTACTAGAATCGTCTCAGGAGTAGGAGTCCCTCAACTAACTGCAGTTCAATCAGTTGTAGCAGTTTGCAAGAAAGCAGGAATCCCTGTTATTGCTGATGGTGGAATCAAATTCAGCGGAGATATCGCTAAGGCAATCGCTGCGGGTGCAGATTGTGTAATGGTAGGAAGTGTCCTAGCAGGAACAGATGAAGCACCAGGTGAAATCATCCTCTACCAAGGTCGTTCATACAAAGTCTATCGGGGCATGGGAAGCGTGGGTGCAATGTCTAAGGGTGCTCACGATCGATACTTCCAATCTGAGCAGGGCGACACTCGAAAGTATGTTCCAGAAGGAATTGAGGGACGAGTTCCTGCAAGAGGACCAGTCGAGCATGTGATACACCAGTTAATTGGTGGTCTACGCTCCTCAATGGGTTACACAGGTAATGGTGATATTGCTAATATGAGAGCAAATTGTCAATTTATCAGAATTACAAACGCAGGCTTATCTGAATCTCATGTTCACGATGTTGAGATAACTCGTGAGGCTCCAAATTATCGCCGTTGAATACTAAACCTTTGAGCAGACGGTTAAAGGCTATTCATTTCCTCTCACTAATCTCACTAACATGACATAATACTTCTTACGGACTGCTGATTCAAAGCAACTTAGAGGGTACCCCTTGATTACGAGAGGAGGGAACTTGCTGCCTCAACATTTTCTTTTATCTCAGCATTTTCTACCCAATCAAAGTCACAAGTAAAATGACGAAGAAGAGAAGGTTGTTTTGTTAT
The DNA here is from genome assembly GCA_030754395.1 of Candidatus Thalassarchaeaceae archaeon. Taxonomy (GTDB): domain Archaea; phylum Thermoplasmatota; class Poseidoniia; order Poseidoniales; family Thalassarchaeaceae; genus MGIIb-O1. Next base: position 3,420 of record JASMAJ010000063.1, read on the forward strand.
TTTCAAACCCTTCAGACTTTCTTTTCGCTCAACTACCGCCTTGAATGAATCAACGACGTGTTGAAGATGACTTTCAGTATATGTTCGTCTTGGAATAGCTAAACGAATTAATTCAAGTGGGGGTGTGACTAACTCACCAGTGTCAGGTGAAATGAATGATAACATGACTGAGCCAATCTCAACTGTCCTCACTCCTCCTTCAAGATAAAGTTCCACAGCTAAAGATTGGGCCGGGAATTCAGATTGAGGAATATGATCTAGAAAAGAACCGGCATCGATGTACACCGCATGGCCGCCTGGCGGTCCGAATACAGGAACTCCGATATCCTTCAATGAATCAAAAAGCCAAGCAACCTGAGAAGTTCGATATGATAGATAATCATCATCTGTGCCTTCTATCAGACCTGTCGCCATTGCATCTAAATCTCTTCCTGCAAGGCCTCCATAAGTGGGAAAACCTTCGTGCATAATCAATTCATTACGTGCATTTTCGTAGAGTTGCTTGTCATTCATCAACAGCAAACCACCAATATTGACGATTGCATCTTTCTTAGCACTGAATGTCGCACCATCAGCAAGTGAGAACATCTTATGTGCAATTTCACGCACACTCATCTTAGAGCACCCCTTTTCTCTTTGTTTAATCAAATAGGCATTCTCAGCAAATCTGCAGGCATCGATGAATAGAGGTTTTGAGAACTCATCACATAATTCTCTCAAACCTTGAAGATTTGCAAGTGAGACTGGTTGTCCACCACCTGCATTATTCGTTACAGTTATCATACAGAATGGTATCGAATCAGATTTTTTTTCGAGAACATGACGAAGTGTATCTAAGTCTATGTTGCCTTTGAATGGATGGTCAAAGTCTGGGTCTTTACTAAAATCCATTAATAGATTCTCAGGAATTCCTTCACGTGCCAGAACATGAGCTGCTGTAGTATCGAAATGTGTGTTGTTAGGAATAATATCGCCGGGCTTGACTAACAAACTCATCAGAATTCCTTCCGATGCTCTACCCTGATGAGTAGGAATGAAATGATTGAAACCAAAAATTCCGTCAACAACCTTTGCAAGTCTGTCGAAAGAACGTGAACCGGCGTAACTCTCGTCACCTCGCATTAGTGAGGCCCATTGTTCGCTACTCATTGCCCCAGTCCCTGAATCTGTCAGAAGATCGACCATTACATCTTCAGCTCGGATTTTGAAAATGTTGAAGTTTGCTTCTTCCAATGCCACTTCCCGCTCTGCTTGAGTGGTGAGTTTAATATTCTCAATCGACTTTATTCTGAATGGTTCAAAAGGATGTTTTTCAGCCATACTAATTCCTCAAAGCAACTGTCCGCCATCTACAGGCAGTACAACACCAGTAATGTGTTCTGACAAATCTGAGGACAGAAAAAGTACAGCATTAGCAACATCGCTAACCTTAGTCAATCGATTATCAAGAGTCTCATCCTTAGCCTTCTGGATGATGTCTTTGGGTAGGCTATCTGTCAAATCAGTTAGTACCATACCTGGAGCTACAATATTGACTCTAGTGCCCCATTTCCCTAGATCTTTAGCCGCAGAACGGCCTAGGCCGATTAATCCGGCCTTAGAAGCGGAGTAGGCTGTTTGTGCAAATTTACCTCTGATGCCATTGATAGATGAAATTAGTACAACACTACGTGGTTTTGGAGTTGCTCTAGCCTGTATGGCAAGTTGATTGAGATAATTGAATGCCCCTGTCAGATTCACAGATAACACATCGTCCCATTCCGACTTACTAGCCTTCCAGATAACTGAGTCTCTGATAATACCAGCATTACAAACTAAAATGTCTATATTTCCCAATTCAGCCTCAATTGTGCTGAAAGTTGCTGCCGCAATTTCGGAACTACTAACATCTGCAGCAAGTGCTAGACTACGACTTCCACAAGCCTCTATTTTTCCACAAGCAAGACTTGCGTCGATCTCATTTGGATGATATGTAAAGGCCACATCTGCTCCGGCAGCAGCTAGGCATTCACAGATAGCAAGACCAATGCCGCGGCTACCTCCTGTAACTAGAGCCACTTTTCCTTGCAAGTCTATGGCACGTGTCATTACATCACCTCAGGATTCTTCCTCAGAAGATTTAGGCATCCACGTTTCGACCAATTCTTCCGACCAAAACTCACCTTTGGCTATAGCCCTACGAACTTCAATGAAATCTACCTGCCTAGGGGTTCTCGAACCATCCTTCTGTACTTGACCGCCTTGATTGAACGCTCGGAATCCTGCGGCAGCCTCTACCGCCATGTTTAGAGCCAGCCATTCTCGATTTGTCTCTCGGTTAGCATCCCA
>JASMAJ010000064.1 GCA_030754395.1 Candidatus Thalassarchaeaceae archaeon
CCCGAACATAGCAGGTGAGGTTAATCCAATATCCCTCGCCCCGAACATGTTCGGGTCAATAAATTGTTGTATTATCCATGAGTTATTCAATAGATGAACCTTCCATAATAGGTAACTCGTCCCAATTATGATTTGGAGGTGGAGATGTTGTCAACCACTCGAATGTGTGACCATTCCAAGGATTGTTTCCAGTTTCTTTACCATGCTTCATACTACGAACGAAATTCCAGAAGAAAATTACTTGACCGACGAAAACAACAAGTGAGCCGATAGTAGCCAATAATTGTTGATCAGCCCATCCTGCGGCTTCCTGATAGACATAGATACGTCGTGGCATATCCCAAAGTCCAAACAGCGGAATGAAAGTCAAATTTATTCCTAAGAAAGTCAACCAAAAGTGCCACCATCCTAGTTTGTCGTCTAACAAACGACCAAACATTTTGGGATACCAATAGTAAATTCCTCCCAATGTCATTATTGCTACTGAACCTAGAGTATAGTGGAAGTGAGCAACTAGAAAGTAGGTACCTCGTAGTTGAACATCCATTGCTACGCTTGAAAGATAAACTCCGGTAATTCCACCTACTAGGAATATACCTATTGCGCCCATTACAAATGCGAGAGGAAGTTTTGTGAAATCAGGTTTTGATTTGTAGAAAGTTGCAACTAGGCTCAGATAAATTAGAGCAAATGGGACTGATATTAATTCAGTCCCAATTGATTCAATCTTGCGGAATGTTGGATCTATTCCTGTAATGAACATATGGTGTGCCCAAACAAGAACACTTAGGACTGAAGCAATCATTAGAGCATAGATGATAGTGTTGCGTCCATACAAATGCTTTCGAACAAAGGTAGGTACTATTTCCATCGCCATTCCCAATCCAGGGAGGAGAACAACGTATACCTCTGGATGTCCAAAGAACCAGAAGATATGCAACCACCATGTAGTGCCATCAATACTTGGATCAAAGAATAATGTATCAAAGACCCTGTCTCCAACAAGCATCAGAACTGCTGACAATAGAGCTGGGAAAACAGCCAACATTAGTAAAACTGTGAAAAACATGTTCCAAGTGAACATCGGCATATCCCAAATACCCATACTCGGAACTCGATGACGAAGAATTGTCACGAGGAAGTTAATCGTAGAAGCACTGACTGAGAGGATTAGTAATACTAGACCTGCCCCAGCAAGAGAGACACCAGAACCTGGATTATACTCAACGCTTGTTAGTGGGGAATAAAATGTCCAACCGACATCAGCAGCGCCCTCAAAGAAGAATCCAGAGGCTGCGGTTAATCCGCCAAGAACTAGAGTCCAAAACGAAAACGCATTCAGTCTTGGAAATGCCATATCTTTAGCTCCAATTTGAAGTGGAACTATGTAATTCGCAAAGGCGAATGACATAGGAGATACAGCGAACAGTACCATGACTGCTCCATGCATGGTAACTGCTTGATTGAATAAATCTCCAGTCATGAAGTCATTATCGGGTACAACTAATTGCAGTCGAACAAGCACTGAGAGTGCCATGCCAATAATTGCGAAAATTATTGAAGCCCAAAGATAGAGAAGACCTATGTCTTTGTGATTTGTAGTGGTTAACCAGTGCATTAACTCCTTCTTACCAAAATCTTCCTTACGATAAAGAACCACAACTATAGCAACGACGATTCCAAGTACAGACCCTACTATCAGTAACCATGCAGGATCGCTAATATCAATTACTGAGCCAGAACCTGCGTTCTGCCCCATTATTGTGAATTTTTCCTCGTTCCATTCATCTCCTGCAGAAGTACCATCACCATCTACTGAATTTACTAGTAAAACAAAGTCAGCTGAAACCTTGTCCGAAGTTGGTGCTTTCCAATCTATAGTCCAAGTTCTTTGGTCGTTACCAAGTTCTGTGTGAACTGCTGCATTCTCAAGAATTTGAGTCGAATCATCTGTAGTTGTAAAAGTACCATAATTTGACTTCAGATTAAATCCACCATGGTTATCACCTGTAGCCTCAGGACCTCCTGTGAAACTAATTGTTAGAGTATAGACTTCATCGGCCATGAATTCTTCAGGAATACCCTCAACTGTGATTGCTACATCATCGGTGGGTGCTGCTCCATGACACAGGCAACCAGAAGTTACTGTTGCTCCTGATATTCCTCCCGGCAATGCACTCATCTGTGGTGCTAGAGCCAGTAACATTCCAAATAGCAATATTAGAGAGATATATTTCTTGTAATTAGTATTCATGCACTCACCTCCGAATTATACCAAGCATCAAAGTCATCAGCAGACATTACCTCGATTTCACCCATCATAATGGCGTGCTCATCACCACATAGTTCAGCACACCTAACAGGGAATATTCCGGTATCATCTGCATGAATCCAACCCACATTGACTCTGCCAGGAATTGAATCAATCTTGATTCTATGATCAGGTAAAGCAAAGGAATGGAATACATCACCACTAGTTACCTCAAAGACTACCGGTACATCGACTGGAATCTTCAATGCCTCTCCTGTGGCGCTATTAATAGAAGCACCATTCGGATATTGATAGTCCCAATAATATTGGTAACCTGTGACTTCAATTGTGAATGAGTCTTCAGTAGTTTCTGGTTCCTCGAAAAAGTCGATAGAATCGAAAGTAGAATCTGAAAGCACGAGAAGGAATAGCGCAATAACCATAGAAATGGCAAATGCACCTCTCTTACTTTCTCTAATCACGGGTGGCGCTCCTATTCTCATCTCTTCGCCCGAATCCTCACCATAGGACGTCACTAATAGATAGACGAAGTACGCATAAACAACAAGACCAATTACAGTCCCTAGACTCCAATATAGAGTGAATAATTCGTCATATTTATCCGCGTGAGCTCCAGTTCCACCAAGACCTTGGAACCAATTGAAGATTGAAGCAAATGTCATCATCAAAATAACTATTGAAGCAATAATAATTGCCAATTGCCGACGCTCAAATCCCATCAGATCACCTCCAAATATACAATGAAGAACAATAACACCCAAACAGCATCAACAAAGTGCCAATACATAATTATCGCACGAAAACTATCATGGCGAGGACGGTCGTAATGGCCCTTTGCCATTAGGAAAAGAACCGCTCCAATCATAATCAATCCTACAAGAACGTGTAGGCCATGTAATCCAGTAAGTGAGAAAAATGCTGTACCGTATGCATGAGATGACCAAATGAATCCAGCAGTAGAATACTCATACAATTGAATTACAAGGAAGGCTAATCCTAAGAGAATAGTTAGAATGAGGAGTTTCTTTGATTTGTCGTATGCCTCCTCAAGATGGCATTCTAGTGCCTTATGGGCTGTAACTCCCGAAGTCAGAAGTAGGACCGTATTTATCGAAACTAGAACTAAATCATGCTCAATGCCAGACACTGGCCAAGAACCACCTACTGCTCCAGACCAGTTGATCGTATGCCATCGAGCCCAGAACCAAAAGGCAAAGAAAGCAGCAAAGATGATGGCTTCAGTAATAATTAGCCACAACATAGCCCAAGAGGCGTCTCCCCACTGTTCAAATTCAGTATTCTCCTTTCGATTAGGCCAGAGTTCAACTTCTTCTCCAACCCAGAGATATATCGAATAAACAAGAAGTGGAATTCCCAGTACTGCTAAAGGCCAAATTAACAAGCCACCAAGACAAAGTGTAATCGCTAAAGAAATAAGCAACGGTGCTATACTATTGTGTACTTCTCCATTCTTTATTGTTTGATTCTGAGTAATGGCTGCCTCTGACATGTTCATCCTCAACGCAACCTGATAATGATACATCATTAGATGAGACCCGAACAGATTCGGTGTAGTGAACCACACTAAGCAAAATGTAGATTTATTAAAAGACCGAACATGTTCGGTGGTAATTGCATCATTCTAAACTGCTTCGTGAGGATATAATGGACTTGTTTAGTTCGCGTTGGGTCGCTCTGAGTTCTTTCATTTGTCTAGCTATTTTTCTAGCAATTTCCCCACTGGTCTTACTAGGAGATGGTGGAGGTCAGATAGAAATTACATCAGATGATCTCAGTGAAAAACAATTAATCTCACTGCAATATCTTGATCTGGCTCGAAACGAAGCAGGGACTAGATTAGGTCAAACCACAATCACAAGTGCACTTCTAATTGACGAGGATTTGTTAATTGCTGGAACTTGGGAATCCGGAGCATTAGGGTTTGAGAATCAGAAAAATGCAGGGGGGAGAGATGGCTTTATTGCAAAAATAGATGATAATGGTACTTTCATAATAATGGGAGTTTTTGGTTCATCTGGTGAAGATTCTCTTATCGATTTTGAAATCAATGACGAGAAATTTATCGTGAGGGGATATTTACATGGAGATGGGGATTTTAGTGAAGAAAATCTACCAGCGAGAGGAATTAAAACAGTCTATGAAGCCCACCTACAAGATAATGATTGGACTGGTGCTTGGTACATTGATGAAGAATTAATTCAAGGTGATGTTGGTCGTATTTGGTGTGGTTTCTAAGAAATGCCAATAGAACCCTACGAATATATTCGGTAGAATATCGCGAACGAACATGTTCGGAATTAGGGGGATAACTGAATTCCACTTTGGAGAATTGAAGAACGATGGCGCCTTACAGTGCAAGTGATGAAATTCAAACACTAATGAACCGTGATGTAATTGTAATTGGACCAGATGATGATCTCATTATGGCTGCTGCAAAGATGCACAAACAGGGAGTAGGGGCATTACCAGTGGTAGAAGATGGGATGAAGATTATCGGCATCTTGACTGAGAGAGATGTTTGTAGAGAACTTGGAAAAGGCTGTAGTAGAATAGAGCACGTTCTTGTCAAAGATGCAATGTCATCAGCCTTGGTATACGTTCAACCAGAAGAAACTCTAGACGGAGTTATTGCACGCATGAGTGATTATCACTACAGAAGAATACCTGTTGTAAAGAATGGTCAATTGGTAGGAATTATTAGTCAAACTGATTTTCTTAATCACTATCCTGAATTAATTAGTTCACATTCTTGGTGAAACACTCTAGAATATCGGCTATATTCACTGAGATTCTTTCAGCCAAACCTTCATTGTGCAAGTTTGGCAAATTGGTCTACTGGTTATCTCACCACATTCTTGACAATGAGAAACTTCAGTATGTGGATCTATATTTGCCGCTCGATGGAGTTCACGAATTTGCTCTAGTGCGTGGAGTAGTCCATGACGTGCACCAGGAGTTTGTTCCTCAAGTGAGGCAATTATTGAGCGGCTTTGTTGACGCATTGCGCCTTGTGCATGTGGGCAATCTCCATGATGAATAGGAAGACCCTTGCTGATGGCATGAGCATGTATTTCCTGTTCAGGAATCCATCGTAAGGGCACAATCCGAGGAGCCAGTCCTTCGATTGGGGTTTCTGTATGAGGTGCAAGACGAATTGAACGGTCAATCTCACCTTTCTGCAGGTTCATTAGAATTGATTGTGCCATGTCATCTAAATTGTGACCAAGTGCCATAACATCAGCATTTACCTTGTCGGCTAGAGCATTTAGGCTCTGACGCCTGAATACGCCACAGTATGAACAAGGCATCATGCCTTTTGCCTGCTCGTAATTTTCCGCCATTATAGGCAT
>JASMAJ010000065.1 GCA_030754395.1 Candidatus Thalassarchaeaceae archaeon
GGGTCTAATTCCAATATGCTTCACGAATTGCTTGATTCGTTTCCATGCACTGAACTACATCAAATGGTCTATCTGGCATTTGATTGGTTCCATTGAGATGTTCAATCATTGGTTGTACGTTTGATTCGTTAACAACTCCCCATCCTACCTGTGTGCATGGTGCAACTGGTGAGATTGGTAATGTGCCTGAGGTTGGATCCCAAGTGCTTGAACTAGGATACCATGCAGAAATGTTCAATGCATTTCTGATTTCATCATTAGTTAATGAGAAATTACTTCCATTAACTAACAAACCTTGTCTTGTGTCACTTTCTGCGCCTGAGGAATTATCTCCAAATTCCAACCTTAGAGTTTGAATAACTTTTGAGATAAGTCCTGCTGTACGAGGTGTTGCAAATGATGTGCCACTAGTCTGATGATAGCCATCTATATCGTCGTGGTTTGGCAGTACTTGAGTCCAATCTGCAGCCGCATCTGGATAGGACCCACTCATGGTTTCTTTCTGATTATCATCCTCTTCTGCATATCCTGATATTCCAATGCTCCAAGGTGGACCTGCAGTGGAATCCTGAATTGCAGGGGATGGAGTATTATCCGCAGCCCCTGTGTGGAGCTTCCCTTTCTCTACAACAGCGACTTTCGTGGCATCTTCAATACCAGGAACTGGGATTGAACCAATAGGTCCAAAACTAGTTGTGATTATATCAACTAGGGGTTGATTCGCAGCAGCAAGTACCGCAGCATCAGAGAATCCTTCGACAAAGAAAATTATTGCCTCAGGGTTAGCATTTAGAACAGCTCCTGTGACTGCTGTTCCATGCCCATCAGAGGGGTCATCAAGTATTGGGATTTCAGTATCATCATCAGGAGTAGCGCCAATTATTCTTGTTCCAGGGAAATAGACAATATCTTCAGAAGTTATCAAATCCCAACAAGTCTCCTTATCTGCCTCATATCTTTCATCCCACGTCCCCTCGAATGTTAGGTTACATGTCATTGTGACACCGAATGAATTCAGAATCCATTCAGGTAGAGTTTCATTAACTCTGAAATGATCATGATAGACATTTATTCCTGTATCAATAGGTGCGACTACTGTGAACTCACGAAAATTATCTTCATTGAGAATAGGCTCTTCTATAGATTCTTTATTATTCCAAATACAACCACTTATTGAAGCGCTAGTGATAATTAGAATCAGAGCTAACGCGCTACCTCTCATGCCCTTACGGCGGGTTGCATACTCTTTCAGTCTTCGGAGTTACTGGTAATTCCCTTCTCAAGAGCCATAATTTCCGCACAGACTGAGATTGCAATTTCTTCAGGAGTCTCCGCTCCTATGTTGAATCCTATCGGGCAGCGGACTGAATCTACTGCCGAATCACTCACTCCGGAGTCTATTGCTGCCTTTCTAAAAGCCTTCCACTTTGATCGTGAGCCAATAGCTCCTATTCGTGGTCTATCATTATCTCCTCTCTCTAGAAGCAATCCAATTAGCATCTCTTGGTCAACAGTCCAATCATGTCCTAGGAGCAATACATCAGAAAATCTAATTATTTTTTTTATCTGAAGAGAGTCCAAAAAGTCTTTCACATCACCATGGTGATTTTCAATTGCATTAGGGTATAAATCAGAATCTGCAAACTCACTTCGAAAATCATATACGCTGTGAGACCATCCTAGATTATCACAAACAGAAGCGATGGCTTGGCCACAATGTCCCCCTCCTGAGATTAGTATGTGTGGCACAGGATCCAAGACCTCCAATGAGACCGATACTTGTCCGCCACATAGACTGTCCAAGGCAGTCGCTTCTTTGCCCTTTGCATCTCTGTGTAAGATATAATTCTCAATTCTACTAGCCGATGAACCATTTTCTAGCATTTTCTTGAGATGATTTTCCACTTTCAATTCTAGACCTGCTCCCCCTACAGTCCCATGTCTTCCTCCAATGTTGCTCATAGCCAATCGTGCCCCTGGTTTTCCTGGAACGCTACCTTTTGCCTCAACAACAGATGCTAGAGCAACTCTCTCACCCTTTGCCAATCGCTCGAGAACCCAAGCGAGAGTGGCACTGGTCATGGAGTGCGATATGTGTTCTAGTTTTGGAGTGTGGCCTCAAAACATTTCGATTAAGGCCGAGAGTTAGCCTAGGCTAACTTTGATAGAGGCCCTCATTCGCCGATTATCTATATGGATGTCGTGGGACTCTTCGAGGGCTTTGGCCCAGTACAACAGGCGCTGATTGCAGGGCTCTTCACTTGGTTCATGACAGCAGCCGGAGCAGCTCTGGTAATTTTCTTCAAGGAATTAGATAGGAAAGTTCTCGATGCCATGCTCGGTTTTGCAGCTGGAGTTATGATTGCAGCCAGTTTCTGGTCATTGCTTTCTCCTGCTCTGGAGATGTCCGAAGGGAAAGATTTGCCAGTTTGGTTCCCAGCTTTGGTTGGATTCTTGCTTGGAGGTGTATGTATGAGACTAATCGATATGTTTCTGCCTCATTTGCATCCCGGTGCACCTCCAGAAGAGGCTGAAGGAATTGAAAACACTTGGCGGAGGAGTATGCTTCTGGTATCTGCAATCACTTTGCACAATATTCCCGAAGGTTTGGCTGTTGGAGTTGCTTTTGGCGCTGCAGCATCTGGTCTTGAAGGAGCAACAGTGGGTGCTGCGGTTGCACTAGCAATTGGGATTGGAATCCAGAATTTCCCGGAAGGTGCCGCTGTATCCCTACCTCTTCGTAGAGAGGGTCTATCTCGTAGAGACAGTTTTCTTTGGGGTCAACTTTCAGCTACCGTTGAACCAGTTGCTGCCGTCTTGGGAGCGGCCTTGGTAATTATAGCAACTCCAATTCTACCCTATGCTCTATCATTTGCTGCCGGTGCAATGATTTTTGTTGTGGTTGAAGAATTGATCCCAGAAGCACACCGAGGGGGTAACGGAGATATTGCTACTATGGGGGTAATGCTTGGTTTTGCAGTAATGATGGTTCTAGATGTGGCCTTTGGCTAATCTTCAGTCAATGATTGTCGAGGTCACTGACCACCTTAAGAAGAAGTTCTACATCCTCCCTAGTATCTACGTTGAGGTGTAAATGAGGGTCCTCTACTTCTATTCTTCTTGGAGTTATTATGTCACGTAGAGGTGTGTCTGGTTCGGCTCTTAGAATTGCACCTATGTCTTTGGAACTTATTGCTATAGGATGTCCTCCTCGTTCTTTTCTAATCGGACAGGCAGTCTCATCTTTTTGACATAGTAATTCTAATGTAGATTTACTGAAACCAGGTCTGTCTACAGGTGCCATGATTAGTGGTCCGTCTCCAATTATTCCTAATGCGCATTGGAGACTACCAGTTCTACCGTGCTCTGGATTTGGATTGACAATTATTTTCGCATATGGGATTAATTCTCTGATTGAGTCAACCAATGATAATCTTGTAACTATATTCACGGAGAGTCCTACTTCATTGAGTATTAGGGCTACTCTTTCGATTAGCGTCATACCCCCAGCCTGGATTAAGGCCTTAGGGACACCTAGCCGTTCACTAGCTCCGGCAGCTAGAATTACTGATTTGTTAATCAACATCGTCCGAACTACTCCTGAACGAGTCGCTCCTAATGTAAAGGCCGATGCCAACTAAGGGTATTGTAATAATTAGAACCAAACCTATTGCAAATAGGATTGTACGATCACCATCTCCTTCTCCTCTAGATTCAGTCATTTCGTCAATTAGAATCACCCTTCTAGCATCTATCGGAGAGATGTGTTCCTCATCGACAAACAGCCTAGCGAAAATTGTGGAGTTTCCTGACTCGTTGTGTGGGTCCAATTGGATACTCCATATGGACCAGTCTCCATTCATCGAATTGTCCTGTGCATCCTTCCAGTTTCCACCTCCAACACGAACCTCAACTCTGACATTGGAAGATTCTGAAGGAGCTCCAACGGCCTCGCCGAAAATCTCACTTCCGTTCCCAATTTCTTCCAGAGTTTCGATTTCCATGGATACGTTGAGAGAACGATCAATACTACCTGCGGCCTCTACAAAAGCAATAGGATCTGCTTGGCCATATCCAAATTCGTTGTCAGGACGAGTTTCAAGTATACTGCAATCATTGAACCCAGGGTCACCTAGTAAGACTAACTCCCTCTCAATTGAATATGCACTAATTATGTCTTTGAATTCGGTTGGAGTCAAGTCAGGGTTTGCCTGAACCATTAGAGCGGCAATTCCTGCCATTAGAGGAGTAGCCATACTGGTCCCTGACTTGCTTGTGTATCCATCATTGGTTGCTGCATCGGGCGCCATAATACTGGATCCTATAGTGGCGACATCAGGTTTTACTCGCATGTCAGATGTATATCCTCGGCTGCTGTAAATTGCGAGTCCTAGGTCTTTGTCAAGACTCCCTACAGTCACGGGTAAAGCAGCGTCTCCAGGGCTATCTATGGTATTACAACCTGCGAAGGTTGCTCCCCCAAATTCGTTGCCTGCTGAAAGTGTAGTGATGATTCCAGCTTCGACGACCATGTTCATTTGTCTACTCCAAGCAGAGTTCCCGTCATTGTCGATATGAATTTCGAACTGCTGTTCACCAAGCGATGAGGTCAAAATATCGATTCCATACTTTTCCTTATTTTCTATCGCCCACTGTGCACCTTGCATTATGTCCTCAATGTCGCCATCACAACAAGCGAGGATATTGATTAACCAAGCACCAGGTGCTGCTCCAACATATCTCAGGTCGGTTGATGGATCAGTCTGGCCACCTCCACTTCCTGCGGCTATTCCTGCTACATGACTACCATGAGTTCCAGAATCATAGGATTCTGCAGGGTCGTGTTCCTCGTCAGTAATTACAGCATCGAAGAACGCGATAATCTTTGGATCACAATCGGCGGGTAATGGTTCAGGGTTAGGGTCTAGAGGGTCAGGCGGGTCATCAATACAGGTGAAAGGATCATCATCCATGTCATTGAGTCCTTCGTGATCTCCTCGTACTCCAGTATCTAACACCGCTATAACCGAACCTGTGCCATCAAGCCCTAGGTCTTCCCAGACCATATTTACTCCCATATTTGGCACTGCTTCATGCATATTTGGCTCGGCGAGACCTAGGTCTTCAATCATGACAACGCCAGAAAGTAATCGAATCCCTTCGGGGTCGATTATTGAGGTCAGTGGAGCTGTTGCTGAGACCGTATCTAGATATTTGAAGCGGAATGAAACTTCGACCCCTAATCTCTCAAGAGCCAAAATGTCAGCATCAGTGGGATGATGGTCATAATCGACAAAAATTCTCGCATATCCTTCCGGAGCTCTCCGCCACCAATCTCTCTGTTTTTCCTCTGGTTGATCAATTAGCCATTCCAATCTATCATCAATAGAGTTTGAGTTCTTATCTCTGCTCCAGTGTGCCCACCAATTCCAATGAATTTCAGATTCAACACTCGAAGTCCAATCACCATTGGTATCTAGTCCTCCTCTAATGGTTGATTCGATTGAAATCGAAGACGAAACCAATGGTGCTAACAGCATCATTAGAGCCAATGATGCAAACATCGCCCGTCGCTCGCCCATGAGTCATCGACTGGATGGTAATGTTTGAGTATTCGGACTAAATGATTCAACATTCATTTT
>JASMAJ010000066.1 GCA_030754395.1 Candidatus Thalassarchaeaceae archaeon
ACATGATGAGCGCGTCTCATTGGTATGCTGATGCGATGTATTGCATTATGACAGCACCCCGCCAGCACTAAGCTTGATCCAACTAAAAAGGCCGCTATATGCGGCCTTTTTAAATCACTTGCTGACTACTTATCCCTGCAACATTTAGCGATCCAGTAATCAATACTGACAAAGCGCCCTGCTCCGGTAAAAAACAGGCTCAGCAACATAACAAAGTAAGTAATGGCAAACTCAATACCATTATTCAAAATCACAACCGGGCCAGAAGACCCTATGTCAAGTACTGAGTTAGAAAAAATAGAACCAGATTCGGAACCATTAATATTCAAATTAGCCGAATTGGATGTTCGAAAAACATCACTTTTCTCTTCTAACTTGATTGCATCTTCTTGAGGGTTTGATACAACACTCAGTATAGTTAGACATAGAAAAAGGCCACATATTCCGAACGCGGTTAGTTTCCTGCTATTTGCAGAGAGCATGAACTTGGCGTCATTCCAAACATTATCACTATTCCCTATGCCTGAACGGTTTGCATCACTCAATTAGCACCTTCTCTGCCAGTCCATAGGACTGGAGTCCAGAATCCCTAAATGCCTGCTCTAGATTGTTAAATGGCCTTTCGGGAGAATTTCTAGCAGCCTTAGCCCTAGAGGAAATAATACGCCATGCTGCTTTAGATCCAATCCCTGGAATTGCTTCTAATTGTGCTTGGGTGACTGAGTTCATTGAAAGGCCTATTTCCACTCCCGAAATACTCCGCATTCCATGGCCCGTGACCATAATGTCCGATTCTGACTCTAATGGAATCTGATATGGTACACCTACGAGAATAGGATAGGCCCCGATTTGTCTTCCAAAGGTTATACCTGATTTGCCATGGATTGTTACATCTCTGTGAATTGAGTTTAGAACCTGTTCAGGACGGCGGATACGATCTTCATGAGACTCCCACCATACCTCTCGAAGAACTGTGCCGATTGGAAACATCTCTTCGAGGAGTGGACGATCAATTTCTTCGCGTACACCTTTTTTGAATGCTCGAAATGAATCTTGAGGAATTTCTTGGAATCCTTGCCCTTCCACTTGTCTGATGTTAATCCTACGGAGCCACAATCCTTCAGAACGAAGTCCATCTAATAGACGGCGATTAGCGTCATAGGATTCTTTTGTTTCACCATTCAAACCCGCTATGAAATTAAGACCCGGGAGAAGTTTAGGTAGACCCCTTTCTCCCCTCTCGCGACCATATTCATTGATGTGACGAATTGCAATTTGCAATTGCTCGGCATTGCAATTGAGCCAATTCTCCTTATGTACGACTGGATCTGCAGATTCTAGGCCAAAAGATAACACTGCTCCATCAGATAAGGTTTCTATCATCGTTTTTGTAATCTCAGTAGCCGGCTCAAGGTTCTCTGCCACTATCGAAGGATTACCATTGTCGACATGCAATATTCCAATCCTTTCATCTTCACGTAAGCCATGTAATATTCTTGCAATTGGTTCAGGATTGGGTATTGGGTACTCTAGTTCCTTAACGCCATCTGCTTTGTAGGTGTAAATATCAGTAGCACCACCTATCCGAACATGATTTACTTCGTTATCCAAAGCCGCACTAACTTCCTTAATAATGTCAGATTCGTCACGCCAGATTGGCACTCCTTTCTTTGGTTCAATACAAAATTTACACCCTCGTTTAAACCTAACACAGCCTTGGTAAATTTCAACCTCAAAAGTAAGAGGACCAGGGGCGCCGTCTACCGTTTTCAAGTCGGGGTGCTGAGTGACACATTTTCCTTGAGCACCGGCTATCGCCCACTCATTCCACTGCTCTGAATTTCTTCTCTTATGGGACCACTCGGATGTGTTTAGGAAATGGTTGAGTGTAGCATCAGTATCCTGAACTGTGCAGAAAAGATTAGTGCGTAATGGCATCCAACCATCATGTCTCCAGTGACGAATCGCCCAACCACCTGCTAGTACTGGTTGTTCGTGAGGAAAAGTAGCTAGAAATTCATCTAATTCCTTGCGAGAAATTGGTGTGCCTCGAATATATTTTCCAGGAACTACTGCACCGGCTAGAATCACAGCACCATCCAATTCAGAAAGTTCTCGTTTCAGAGAAGCACGTTCACTAGGATTTTGGAGGCGTTTCTTGTGATTAAGTCTCCATTGATCAATTGTCATGTATGTGTATGGAATGTTTCGAGATTCTAGTACACCACATATGTAGCGTATATGGAATCCAAGGTAATTGGGGACGCCAAATGCTGCTGGTTCATCCTCGTATCCATCGAGAACAAGCCAGCCTTCCATATCAGTCCCAGTCTTCGGGCAGCATCGTCGGACTTCACCGCTTCGCTTCTTCTCAGCGGCTTCGACCTCGGCCTCTACCTCGGTTTCCACCGCGGCGGCCACCACCATCATTTGATTCTTGAACACTTATTTTGCGGCCGTGAATCTCAGTTCCATCAAGGGCTTTTATTGCTTTCTCACCGACCTTGCGACTAGAGAACTTGATGAAAGCAAATCCTCGAGATTTACCGGTTTCCTTGTCTTTTGCGATACTACATTCACTTACATCACCATGTGCACTGAATAATTCTTTGAGTTCTTCCTCAGTTACTGCGTATGCGAGACGTGCAACGAAGAGTTTGATTCCTGAGGTCTCAGCTGCTGCTGCTCGGGCTGTCTTGAGAATCTCTCTCTCGGCAGCCAATTCTTCTTTCGAAGCTTTTCCGTCCTTGACTTTGTCCATGCATTCTCGGCAACGAATTGGTTTTCCTGGAGTCGGCTCGAATGGAACGGTTGTGTCGATACCACAGAGAGTACACTTGCAAGCATGCTTTACTCTAGGAGAGCCACCTCGGCCACCTCCTCCTTTTCCAGTCATGGAGGCTCTCATCTTGGCGGCCGCATTAGACATCTCGTGAGTCATTCCGCGTCGATGGTCGGCGACAGGAGAAAGATAGGGGCGAGCGCCCTCATGACCGAGATTCTTCTCGGCCTCAGCAGACCATCTCTCACCAGTTCTGTTGAGTGTTTGTACGTCTTCTCCCAATGTGTGACCATGACCGAATCCATTCGATAGAGCTCGATAGCCCTTGTAATCACAACGAGAACAATCTACATTGAAATCGTCTTTTGCTGAAGAAATGTTGAGATCAATTCCACAAGCCGGGCAGATTGCGGCGATTACACCGAGTTCGGCAGAACCTCGCGTACTTGCCTTCATGTTGGGTTCAATTTGAGTAATGCGGGCTCTGATAATATCACGGGTCCTCATAGCATCACCAGGCGAAGGTAGGAATCTATCGACTATCTCGGTAACAAAGATGTCAGCGTGGAGATTCTCTGCCGCAAGATCTCTGTGTCCACCTTCCTTCTCAATGTGAAGAAGACGGACCATTGCAACTTTGGGCATCAATTTGGTTACCTGAGCAATAACATCATCACCAATTGCAGGGATATTTGTTTCAGGAACGAAAGAGTCAACGGACAACGTTCCGTCGCTATCAATTAGTTTACCTGACACTATAGCAACTACTCCTGATTCGGTTTCATGTAAACCTGAACCGAGTCCCATACCCGCTGGGACATCCACTGGATTACCCGGTGTAACGAGGTCACCTGCACTAGCAGTCATCGGCCCGCCGACCGGACAACCCCCTATGAACGGTACGGCCGTGCGTAGCACGGCTATTTTGGAGGTGTTAGTCTCCAAAATGCGACACGAGTACGCCCTTGCTTATGCGAATGATGAGCGTAAGCAGCAGGTAAAGCAAAGTCAGTCTCCCAATATCTCTCAACACTCCATCCAGCGTTGGAAAAAATAGGTTCAATATGAGTTGCCTCAGCACTATGCATCAGATGACAAATAGCACCACTGCGAAGTATTAATTCAAGAAATGGGCGGTCTGCTTTTTCCTTCTGAACCCCCCAAGGTGGATTAGAAATCACAACTCCCGCACCAGCAATATCAACAGAGGAATCTACATTTTTGCAGATGATCTCTACGGTATTTTCTACACCAACTGCTTCTATGGCCTCAAATGAAACTTAACAGGCCTTTTCATCTACTTCTATAAGAACGACTTGTGCCGCACCCATAAGTGCGGCACCAATCCCTAAAATTCCATTGCCTGCGCCTAAATCAACTACTACTGAGTTTTCATTTAGATCTCCAAATGCAGCAATTTGGGCCAACCAAGAGGCAGCAACATCGCCACTAGTTGAATACTGTTCCAACTCGACATTCCCACAAGGATGACTTGGAAGTGAGGAAAGAAGCATGGCCAGTCTACGCTGTCGCACGCCTCGCGTAGGACGTCTGACTATTGGCTTCACTGTTCAGTAACACGAGAAAGAATAGTATTGTTATCATGCATCAAGCCGTCGGCAAGCAATTGTTCAGCCAGAAGTACACCATACCCAGCAGCACCTCGAATAGTATTGTCTGCAAAGACACTGAATCGTAGAATATTACCCTCAATCTCAACATTTGAAATAGCAATCCCCATAGCTGCTCGCAAATCTATACCAGGATGCTTGATTCCTTCTGCACCAACCCAACGGTGACTCTCCACTATGGGTGCGTCTACAAAGTGGATTATCTGTTCAGGTGCAGAGGGGAGTGATAGATGTTGACTACGGGTAGTAAATTCGCGCCATGCATTGATTACTTGATGAGCACTAACTAACTCTTCGAATCTCACTTCAAGATAAGCCAAGTGGCCATGATTCCGCATTACCCTTTCACACGATGCCGAGATATTGAGATCCATGCCAAATATCTTTGATAATTCGTCAACTATTGATTCAGACTCGCCCGGTATAAGTGGCGAAATCATCTCTCCTGATTTACCTGCTGCAAGCATCTTCCTACCGCCCCCCGATAATGCCTGTTTAGTCTCAATTCGGATTGAAGAAATAGGATTTAGATGTACTAGGGGGGCTAGGGATAGAGCAAGTGGAATCACTGTGCAATTGGAACATGAAATCAATCTTCCTTGGCCATACATTGCCTGCTGATTAAGAAGTGAAAGATGGTTAATGTTTACTTCTGGTACAATCAAAGGTACATCAACCTCGAGACGATTAATCTGAGCATGAGATATGACGATGAATCCTGCATTTGCCAGTGGCCTCTCAACCATCTCAGCGGGGCTGTTTGGCAAAGCCGAGAAGATGATTCGAACACCTAAATCTCTCAACTCAGATTTCAGAGCCCTTGTATCTTCTAAACCACTAATTGTTATACCGGTTTCATCTGGTCTTTCCTCCTCAAGACTCCAGAGACAATCATCGTATGGAGTACCCGAAGTTGAGGGTGAGCCGATTACTGCAACAGGCTCAAGCCAAGGGTGGTACTGTAGGCGCTGGAAGAAGCGTTGGGCAACTAAACCCCTTGCGCCTAAGATAGCACACCGCACTCTACCATATGCGTCCATGTCGAGGGGGATTGACCATCTACACCTAAAGAAAACGGTTTGAAATTGTCAATTTATTTTCGACGGCTCTATCTTCAAGTTCAAGTACCCTGACTTCCCTCTTCCATTGCTGATGATGTTGGACGTTGTATACCTGATAGTCGGAATTCTTGCTGGGGGCACCATTGGTTGGCTATACG
>JASMAJ010000067.1 GCA_030754395.1 Candidatus Thalassarchaeaceae archaeon
AATAACAATCTCTCTGTTCGTGGCAATCATCTTACTTTCTACCCCGTATGGACTTATGCCTCAACAATACATTCCCAATGAGCAACTGGAAGTGGCCTATAATCAAGGTCGAAGTGTTTCCAATACAATCGGTACTGCAGTATTGATTAATACTGTTCATGAAGATACATTTGTGCCTGGTCAAACACATCAATGGTTGAAAGAATACTCACCTAATACTCGCTTCACTGTCAACCTCTCGATGCCGGAGAATTATTATGGGTTCTCATTGACTGTATATACGAATGAAGCATCATGTGGGAGTGATAGTGGCACTTACTACTACAATGCCAGTTTGACTTGCAATCCTGCCGCAAGTGGAGGCTACATCTATCTATTGATTCAACTTCTGGATCCGCTCATTTTAGAAGATATCGACTACAGCCTTGCAACCACGCTTAATCCCATATTGGAATACCCTCCAGAGGAATATACAGATCATGACCTGCCAACCGACTCTGAAAGTTATAATCCGGCAGTCATATCTGCAGGCCAGAGCATCAGTGGATTCTTTATCTCTGAATGGGATACTGACTATCTCAAGATCAACACACAAATGCCCGGAATCTATCGTTTCAATCTTACTTTTTTGAATATCGGATGGGTGGGCGGCATGTCAGGACTCACAGATTGCCAACAAGGAAGCATCCCTGACAACTCTTCAGTAAGTGGATACTTGACTTGGGTCAGTTGTCTAGTACTCTATACTCAAAATTATCTTTCATTCACCAACGGCGGTACGAATGACAGCGGGGGGCCATTACAATGGCAAGCAACGGCCAGTAGCGTTCAGATACTTCCGATAGAGGATACAAACAATGGTGATGCTAAGTCACCAGGAGAATTACTCAGCACTGGCGATACCATCGATGCAACGATGGGAAGTGATAGCGGAGCACATGATATCAGTGATTATTTTCGAATCAAGATAGACCATGGTAGAAATATTGCGTTGAGAGTATGGCTTGAAGAGGGTGTAGAAATTCAATCAGAGAACAGTATCTGTCTCGAACAGGGTGAGCCTAGGGATAACGACACTCTGAACCAATTGCTCATTCTCACGCCCAAAATTGAAACAACCATTTACTGCCTCACCGAGAATAACTATGACTGGTTGACCATCATCTTCCATAATGATAAGAAATACACTTCTGAAGACAGAGTGAACTACTCATTCACTGTAGTGGATGGTATATCGTTTGATCCTGCACACAGCATTGATGCTGATGGAGACTCAGATGCTCCATCTGATACACCAGGTATCTTACTTTCTATCGGTGAACACAATGGAGAGTTTCTACATCGTAGTGATACCATCGACACCTACAGAACGTTGGTCCCACCCGGTAAAGGGAGAATCATCTCAGTTTATGGCAAAAAAATCAGCCTAGATTACCCGCCTGCTACATATGGAGGTGGTGAATATTTCAGCACTGCAATAATAGAGAATCACGGAGTGGAAGAACTTGAAGAAAATATTATTCTCAGGAGAACCAATCCCCTTGTTGGTGATTATCCGAGTTTTGCCACTCAGAATAGATCTTACAAACTTTCAATCAGTGAGTTTAATCTGAGTGCCATGCCTACCCCAATCGCTCCTGAATTCCTCACCATTTCATCAACATATAACATCGAACCTTGGGGGGAAAGTGAGTTGTCTACATGGAGATTAGCACCATCAACATCCTCTTCTTTATTTATCCCGATTCAATGGGATCCTACCGAAACCCTACAAGTATCTGCCAGCCAAGCCTCTGGCCAAGAAGTGATACTGAAAGGGATGGCAAATTGGGGTATTAACACTGATTATCGAGAAGGAACAATATTGTTGAAAAAACAGCTTGAACCAAGCAGAAACAGCGTAGAATGGAATGGACTTGCAGTTCTAGGACTCGATGGTAGCGGGCTCACGATAACCACTAGCGAAGGACAATTATCCACCCTCACAACTGATGGCGACATATTGAATTCCATCGCCATTGGCACCCTAGGAACTAGTTCCGACGAAGGGTTCGACCTATTTGATGAATGGAAAGTAGAGATGCATAGTGGATATAAATCTGTATTGATCACCGACCTCTCTGGAATTAGAGGAAGTCTCAATTCCGGAAGTCTCAGTGAGACATTATGTTTTGACAGCACTGGAAATTCGGGCACATCCTATCCTGGCTTGCCGTATAACGAAACGGTAAGAATGAAACATCACTCAGGTGATGGTACCTATACATTACAGGTGGCAGCCAGCGCTGATGATGCTCTTTGCCCAGATGCTCAGATTTACAATGTAGGAATACATCATTCTTCTAACACTTTCAATGCAAATCCCGGAATGGAAATGTGGGTAGAGGTGAGAGGCAGTTTTGAAGGAGATGTTGCACCTCCAGTCAAACTTGAATTGCGGACTCCAGATTCCAATCTGTTGTGGACCTCACCTTCCAACGCTACCATGGATTCATTCGTTGTTGTACCAATTCCAATTGATGCTCCTCTAGGCAAACTCCATCTCTTGGCATCCTTAGATGATGTAATAGTCGATGAAGTATTCGTAGAAATAGCCAATACCAGTCAGTCAGTATATATCGGAAATTCCGTGCTCCGACCCGGTCAGAACCCTTGGCTGATGGTTGAAGCCAGAAGTTATGGAGAAGGGCAGCCAATGGACTGGAACTTGAGTGGCCTCAACATCTTGCAAAGAGATGCACAAGGTTTTCCCAGAATACTCTCTACTCCTTCAAACATCAGTGGTAGTGGCTCAGAAATAGTACAACTGGAATTGAATGAAGAACCACTGCCAGGGGGGGTTATTTGGATAGAAGGGGTATTGCAAAGTTCTGACACTGCCACCACTTTCAGTGACTCATTAGAAGTCGACCCTATCGATCTATTGTTATCCTGTGCAAGACACAACAAAAGCACTGATGAAGAATGGATTAACATGCTATTATGCACGATTTCAGCACATGGAGATTCGATAGGAAACTTCCAGGGATTATCGGGTAAAGTCAGCATCCTTTCTTCAATGAATCAAATGGTTTTGGAAGAGGATTTCAATACCGATGAATATGGTAATGACCACATTAACTTTGATCTAACAGATTTCTCTTTCGGAGACTGGTATGTTGTTATTCAACCAGATGCGAAATGGCAAGAGTGGGTAGACCATCGAGACATGTATCATTTCAGCAATGGCTATAGTTCCAACCAACTGGATGGAGATGGTCTAAACGGCGACTTCAAAATCAGCATCTCTACAGAGCGTGATGCCTTACTTGGGGGTGATGAATTAGTAGTGTACTGGAATCTACAGGGCCAAACTGCAACTGCACTTCACTGGTGGATAAGCAATCAATACGGTAATGTAATGAGCACCGAAATAGATGTCGGTACACAACGCTCTGGAACCTTGCGCATTGATCTTCCCGAGAACATTACAGTATCTTCGGACCATCAATTCTTCATCAGAGCTCATAGCACCCACGGAGCAACAGATACCGCTTCAGTCTACATCTTTGGACTATCATCTATTAACGAATTGGCTCTTGATATTTCTCCAGATAGACCCATTGCAGGGGAATCACTACGGGTTGATCTTTCAGTGAATAGTGATACGGAATGGCTGGATTGGGAATGGATATTGAGGGGGGGTGAATCAGGGGGTTCTATCGTTGCACAGGGCAACGGCTGGAATCTAGATGACCATGGTTCCTTCAGTATTGCGATTCCACGTGCTGACTATCCAAACGGATTGTTATTGGCCATCAGTGCTAGTGACGAAGCACGCAACTCTTATTCTCAAAATATTATGATTAATCTCAGAAGTCTAGTAGAACTGAAAATAGAAAGCCCGGATTACGCAGTGATAGGTAAATCCTTCAAAGTTGAATGGGCAGTTGAATCATATGCTCCATCTTCAGTTGATGATGCAAGTATCATAGAAGTATCAATCATCCAGTTAGGCACTTCCCAAGAGGTGTTGAAGCGAGAACTTCTAGCCTCGGGAAATTCTGGTTCTTTCAGTCTTACAATTGAAGACCATGTCAAGCCTGGTACTTACATCATATACATAATGCTCAAAACTACAGGAGGCTCAGAATATGAGTATACCACTATTCTACAGATAAAATCTCCTTCTGAACCAGTGGGAATCAACCTCCTCGGTCTCAACATTCCGCCATTAGGAGCTGGATACGATACTATTCTCACCCTACTTGTACTGGCTAACATCATAGCCGTGTGGGTTATCTTCTACCGGCAGAATAAATCAAAAGAGGATGATGAAGGAGAAATAGAAGATGAAACAATAATCTCTGAAATGATCGAACTTGACCAAAATCTGTTGATACCTACTGAAACAATTTCCACCCATAATGAATATCAGCACCAACTTCAAACATTTACAAACCAACCAAATGCTGGAGACCCGGCATACGAATGGCAGGAACATCCTCTAAATTCAGGAAAGTGGTGGTATCGCATTGGTCCATGGGATGAATGGACACAGAAACTCAATTGAGATACCAGTCATATGGAAAGTGCATAATTACCTCAGTGGTCAGTGCAAGCAAACCGTTGCGGATGCTGAATGCTTGGATGGACCCGTCTAGGTTTAGCACTGGAATGAGCGAAGCAAATGAAATGCGGTACTAGAGGTCCGCGAAACCAGAATCAGCACACAAAGTTGGTCCATCTGGATTCTGTCCAAGAATCTAGACCCTTGTGCGTCCGTACCATGCGGAGTACAGACGGAGCCGACATCGGTTGCAAGGACAGATATACTCGGTGGCAGATGAATGAGGATATGCCATCGAGAAGGAATCAGAAGACGAATGAGTTACTGAAGGACGCAGAGGTCAGGCGTTGGTACGAGAGAAAGATACCCCGCTCATACGAAAGTGCAAGGGTCAGACTGAGCAACCTGGTTAAGTTCTGTGAAGTGACATGAATCAGGGGCTACCGAAGCGTGGGTTTCTCACTATAGGGTATACAGAGTGTCATTACAGCCACCTTATTCCAATCGTTTTGGAAATATGGGAGGGAAGAAACGAGTCATTCAACTCATGTTGTATCATGAATCAATATGGTGGTATGACCTATACCAAGTAACGAATTGATTAATTCCATCCTCGAGTTGAGTGGTTTGAAGAGTCCCAATCATGTCTTCCAAATCTTGGAGGTCAGCATGTGTAACTTGCATATCTTCAGCAGGACGAGGCTTAAATTCAATCACCGCTTTTTTATCGAGTGATTCCTCAAGAATACTAACCAGTTGATTTACGCTAACAGGTTTCCCACTTCCAACATTGAATGTTTGAGATGGTGCTTTTGAGGACATAATTCCGGACTCATCGAGACGGGAATGTGGAGGCTTTTCGACAATTTTGATGATGACTGCAACAATGTCATCCACATACGTGAAATCTCGCGCAACCTCCCCTTTGCCATAGACTTCGATGGGTTGACCTGTTTCAATTTTATTTGTGAAACTATATACTGCCATATCAGGCCTTCCCCAGGGGCCATACGCCGTGAAAAAGCGTAATCCAGTTGTTGGAAGTCGGTATTGGTGGCTGTAACTGTAGGCCATCAATTCGT
>JASMAJ010000068.1 GCA_030754395.1 Candidatus Thalassarchaeaceae archaeon
GGGGTGTATTCTAAATCACTAATTAGAGATCCAAGGAGAACAAATGCAAGCCCTGGAAAGACGGGATAGGTTCCATTCAGTATGAGTCTCTCAAGCCATTCCACAAGACCAATTGAATCCACTCTCTCAAACCATCCTAATTCAGGTCCTGCGAGGCCTCCAAGAACTAGTGGTGTAACCATCAATAATGTCATCATTATGCCGCGATTTGCTGTACTTAATCTCGAAAGTAATGGCGCCAATAGTGCGGCTATTGCTAGTAATGTGAGAACACCAGGGGTCTGCCACTCAAATCTACCCCCTCTTTCCACATTCAACAGAATATTAACTAGGAATTGACACACAGTTAGTAGAGCTACACGAGGTAGCACCCAGTCAATCCACGCACTGTTGTTGAAATTCTCAGCAAATCTACGCTGCGCCCCTCTATGGATGCCCCAACCAGATAATGTCACGAATAAAGGTGCAGCCATTCCTCCGAATGCTGCTGCGACAAAGGCTGCTGGATGTCCTACTGAGATTCCTTCAGGAGGAATAATCGCAGCTGTGTGAACTTCAACCATACAGAGAACTGCAATAGCTTTCATTTGATCGATATGATTCAGCCTCATGCTATCACCTGATAATTTCGCTCACCTTCGAAAGAACTTCAATCGAATCATCTGAAATGGTAAATGCTGATTCTAGTGACTTAGACATTCCAATAGGTAGGTTCCCTCGGTGGTAGATTACTAGGAGTGAGTCTCCTACTTCCAATTCATCTCCAACTTGCGCCTCGATTATTGCACCAACCGAATGATCTATTGAGTCTCCAAGTTTTTCCCGTCCAGATCCTAATTCACAACATGCTAGAGCAATGACCATTGCATCTATGTCTGATACATAACCACTCTTTTCGGAGAATATTTCTGTGGCATTCAATTGTGAATCAAGAAGACCTAGTCCCCTTAGCATGGACATATCAGAATCAAAAATATTGCTATCTCCTCCTTGTGCATCAACCATAGCGATGAATTTCTCTAATGCAGAACCATCATTGAGTGAATCATGAATCATTAAGGCCCCTTCTTCCATATTTTCTGAAAGTCCTGTAGCAGCCAAAAGTAACCCTCCTTGAACACAGACTAATTCTTCTAAATCATGAGGTCCACGGCCACATAGGGTCTCCACACTCTCTACGATTTCCAAAGCATTTCCAACAGCACAACCTAGGGGCTGATCCATTGTGGTCAGAACGGCTGTGGTACTAACGCCCATGCCATTTGCAGCATCAACCATTGAGCTTGCTAATGCCGCAGCATCTTCTCGTTCTTGCATGAAGGCCGCACGTCCGTATTTGACGTCTAGAATTAGAGCAGACAATCCTTCAGCAGTTTTTTTTGAGACGATTGAAGAAGTAATTAGAGGAATTGAAGCAATGGTGCCGCTAATGTCTCTTAGAGCATACATTCTGCGGTCGGCTGGAACAAGGTTTTCACTCTGTCCTACCATTGCAATTCCTATCTTTCCAACCTGGGTTTGAATTTGTTTTGAGGCGAGTTCTATATTGAATCCCGGAATACTCTCTAGTTTATCCAAAGTGCCTCCTGTATGACCAAGTCCTCGTCCTGAAATCATCGGAACCTTCAGCCCACAAGCGGCCAGGGCGGGGGCTAGAGGAATCGAAACTTTGTCTCCAACTCCACCTGTAGAATGTTTGTCAACAACAAGATTAGCCCATTCCTCAGGCCATTCAAGAACTTCTCCTGAATCTCTCATTGATTTTGTTAAATCGATAATTTCATTGTTTTTCAAACCATTCTCAAAAACGAAATTTAGCCATTCTAGAACTTCTGAATCATTCAAAGAACCAGTGGCTACTCCTTCGACAATTTTTTGCATGGAATTGCTCATGCCTCGTCCTCGCCGAATTCGTCACGTAGTTCTTCAATCGAGATTCCTTGGTCTAGCCTCCACTGAACCTGATCTCGACTGAGTTCTTCAAATCCAAATCCATCTAGAACGATTGAACCATGTTTGCCATCATCCCTTCCTTCAGTCCATTGCCTTGTATCTTCTGATGATTCGTCAAAACGCGTTCCAGATAGTATTGCTTTTTGCACATCAGCTTCATCAAAACTATACCCTGAGTCATCAATTAGTTTCTCTTCTGCTTTAGTTTTTGGACGACGGATTATTGACACCCCTGCTCCAATTACAGAGATGCCGGCAATTACTGTCAAACCAAGCAGGAATTTTGCACCAGGAGTGGATAAGGGGTTCTCTCTAACATTAATAATTGGAATTTCGATTCCTCCCTGATTATCAGTTTCATTGGTATTGTTTTCATTTTCATTTCCTGATTCATTAGTTTCAGTATTGTTTTCACATCCAAATTGTTCACCGTCCGGAATGCCATTTTGATCGACATCCGCTGAAACCATTGAGATACCCGGCGATCGCATTACTGATTGAGCAAATGCTTCTTCCTCGCCATCGAGGATACAGTCGTCGTCAGTATCATTATCATTTGGATTTCCATTGAGTAAATATTCATTAAGATTATTCAGCCCATCGTTATCACCATCTAATGATTGTTCAGATAATGCAGTACCCAACACTGCAGCATTATGTCTGTCTAGTCCATACAGTGCTTCCCATGAATCGGGTAGCAAATCTCCATCCGAATCTGTAGAATCATCTAGTCGATTCCAATCGTCAATAAATTTAGAGAGAAATATTGTAGTTAACTCGGAGGATTCGCTAATTATGCCCATCTCACGATTCCGTAGCATTGAGTTTGAACCCCAGTTCATACTACCCACTAGTACAGTATCATCATCTACAATCATTCCCTTGTTATGCAGTTTCCAAATTTCAGGGGCGGTTGACATTAATCTAGCATTTACATCAAGTCCCTGAGTCGCATTCCAATCTGTATTGAATAAATTTACAGCGTCACGGACATCATCATCCCAATCTGCATAGAATGCATTAATCATTAATTCAATTCTTACTCCTCTTGAAGCGGCTTGATGTAGAGATTCTAAAATTGGATTTTCCGCACCGAATCCCCAATACCAATCTAGATCAAGATACTGTAAGGAAAGCCGAATGTTCGAATCTGCTTCATTTATCTCGGAAACAATACCGGTGACACAGTCATCAGGACAAGTTAGAATTCTAGTACGGAATGGAGTTGTTGTGTCTGGATTAGGAGATTCATTTGGCAATGTATTCGAAGGTTGAGGTAATTCCCAATCATCAGATGGAGCATAATAACTAGAGTGAGAGTCAATATGAAGGTGATTAGAATTCTCATCAAAAATCATCCTCTCTAGTGCCTTTATTGCAACTTCGTTAGAGTCTATGAATAAGGACCATTCTCTATTTCCTGATTCATCAACAGTAGGTAGACTTGACTCCTTCCAATTACCGGATGAAATCCAAACACTCTGAGAATCTTTGACGGCGACCTTACTGTGAATGAATTGATATGGAGAACTAATTACTGTTGGATCAACCATCCAATAGACTGTACCTCCAGCATCAGAAATAGATTGAGCATGTCCGCGCTGATCATTTTTCGTTGAAGAATCGTCTAGAATCCCTTCCTCTAGAAGAATTGTGACGCTGACATCTCTGTCTAGAGCAGCAATCAAGGCATGAGTTAGGTCAGGGTGAAGGAATTCATACATGTGTACGTGAAGAGAAGTGTCTGCATCCGCAATCCAACCCAGTAAATCTTCAAGCCCAGTTTCTGGGCTAAATGAGGCCGTAGCACTCATCCCAGAGTGTGCTTCAATCAAACCCCCATCACAGAAAGTCGAAGCCCCAATACGAATCCAGCGAATCTCCCATTCTGTAGCAGAATCAGAATCTCCACCCGGCGAACAACCATCTCCACGCATTAGTATCAACCCCGGAGATCCGTCTCCTGGGACTGAAACTGCACTTCCGGTCCATCCCTCAATTTCAGCATCACCTCCATTGTAGACGAGAGCATCAACTACAGTTCCTGCCGGTTCCTTTAGTTGAAAAGCAGCGCCTGAATCTACTAACCATGGCATATTATCCAAAACGGAATTTCCATCTAATGAACTGATTCCTCCATCAGCTAGTAGATTTGCAGGATTTTCCGATAGGACTACTGATTCACCAGCTGGTATCGTGAAAAGACCAAACTTAGAGACCCATGGAGTAGTCGATCGAATACGTTCTATACTCCAACCGGTAATATTTGCCTCTTCATCTCCGAAATTAGTTATTTCTAGCCAATCATTATCTCTATCTGGAACTTCACCTGGCATAATTCTAGTGAACTTGATGTCATATTCACCATCCCAAGGTGAACTTCCAGAATCTACCCAATCCGAGCCTCCACCTCCAGAGCCAGAGCCTCCACCTCCATTCACATTGGCTTGTCCTGGGGAGGGGGACTCAGCATCTATCCATTCTGAGTTGGAGTTGTTAGGATCTGCAATCTTAGATATGCCATTACTCGAGGGGCTTGTTACCACAGTGTCGAGAGTAGTGTTTGTAGAGTCTTTCAGATAGATTGTTTCACCAGCATTGTTTAGTCGAAGGGTGCCGATTTCATTTTCAGCAATCACAACATAGTCTCCTGCTTCAATCGTGTAGGGTGTTGTTAGTTGGTCAAAATCAACCCAGGAACTCTCATCTATGGGGTGTGTCCACCAATTTTTATCTACAATTGTCCAACCTTGCAAATTTACAGCACTGACTCCAGAGTTCCAAAGTTCCACCCATTCACCTTGTGGAAATATTCCTTTGTCTGAACCATCAGCATCTGCCATCACTTCGTTGATACAAACTACACACCCATTCTCACTTGATTCAGAACTTTCTTGGATATTATCTAGGAGAGTCATTGGTGATACTAAACTACTGACAAGAAGAACCAGCCCAATGAGGGCTGCCGACCTAGCGGTAGCCTCGTTCATGATGCGAATCCTTCAGCGCATCACGGTTGAACCCTTCGCGCGAGCGTGCACTCGGCCGGCAAAGCCGGCCGTAAGTAGTACAGCCTCAATCTTCGTTTTCTGAACCTAAACTCTGAATGCCCATTCGAACTCCACCAAATGCAATCATTGCAATCGATGCCACGTATAGAATAGCGGTTATGTAATCGAGGACTGCAGTTCCCTCAAGGGCACAGTCTCCTTCGCCGCCAAAGTCAGTCCAATACATAGGATCAGTATTCTTTAGCACCTTACATTTGAGAGTCTCAGCCGAGTCGTCAGGTAATTCAGATAGTGTATGAATTTCAAAGACCGGATGGGTGTCTACTCCAAAATCAGGATTCATGTTACCTGCTCCACGTAGGTCTAAGTGGAACATAGAAACCGACTTTCCATACATTGGCATATTTGTTATTGGTTCGACCATAATTTCAACATCTGAACCGAAGTATACTGGCAATGCACCAGGGAGTACATCGACAAACGTATCTGAACCAATCAGTTTAGCTTGGATCTGATTTTCAGCAGGGTCGAGAGTGATGGTATGATG
>JASMAJ010000069.1:0-2475 GCA_030754395.1 Candidatus Thalassarchaeaceae archaeon
CCACATCGGATTCACAACCTCTGGCCTAGTCGCTGATGCTCGTCAACTAGTCGATCGTGCTCGAGTACAGTGCCAAGTTAACAGAATGACTTATGGCGACTCAGTACCTGTTACTACTCTAGTCAAGAAGATGTGCGATTACATGCAATCTTTTACTCAGTATGGAGGTGCACGACCGTTCGGAGTCGCTCTACTTATTGCGGGAGTTGATGCAGAGGGCGTTCATCTCTTTGAGACTGACCCTTCTGGAGCATATCAGTCGTATCATGCTGGAGCAATAGGTCGCGGTAGATCTCTAGTTGTAGACCACTTTGAGTCTAATTGGAAAGAAGGAATGACTCAGAATGCAGCTATTAAGCTAGGTCTGGAAGCATTGAGGGAATCTATAGATGAAGACCTTAATCGGGAAGCAGTCGAAATCGCTGTCGTCAATGGTGATGGGTACAAGAAATTGTCTCGTGAAGATACAGTCAAGCATCTCGACAAATTAAATTGAAAGTTTTGAGGCTACCCCCCATTACTCTAAATCCGGCTTTGCAACTCGCATAGCATGGTCAGCCTAGATGATGCGGTTATAGCCCGCCTCGAAAAGGGTGGAAATCGTTATGAGATTCTTGTAGATCCTGAGTTAGTGACTAAGTGGAAAGATAATCCCGAATCTGTTGATTTCGAAGAAATGCTTGCTACAGATGAAGTTTGGTCGGATGTTAAGTCAGGAGATAGACCCACAGGAGATGCATTGATGAATATCTTTGGCACAACAGAATTGCGAACCTGTGTTGAAAAAATATTGATCGATGGCTCAATACAACTTACAACATCTCAACGTAAGAAAATGGTTTCCGATAAACGTAAACAAATCATTCATGCAATTGCCTCAACCGCTACAGACCCCAAAACTCGTGGCCCTCACCCGCCTATTCGAATCGAACATGCACTTGATGAAGCAAGATTCAGTGTTGACCCGTTCCTCTCGGTTGAGAGACAGGTTGCTGACGCCGTTCAAGCTATACGCTCCCTAATTCCTCTTCAGTTCATCACAGTACGTCTTGCTTTCCGAGTATCAGGGAAGGACTACGGTGGCGTCAATAAATTACTAAGAGATATGATTCAGAAGGAAGAATGGCTAGAAAATGGCTCTTGGGCCTGCATTGTTGAGTGTCCTGGTGGAATGAAGTCAGATTTGATTAGTAGAGTGGCTAAGAGATCTTCCGGGCTTGATGTTAAGGAACTCGATTAACTCGCTTCAAACATCGATTTCAATTACACCGTAGGTGTATACATCAACGGTTATGAAGGGGTGGTTGGTCGCGCGGCCCGATAATATGAGTGGAGACAACCGCGCGGACGGACCGCGCAGATCTCAACAAGCACCCCTGCTTGTTGCCCCCGGAGACGATCTGGGCGATTCTGGGGAGTTCGATGCAGGTCATGGCGTTCTCGTCATGGACGGCCGACTTCGAGCTTTGAAACAAGGACGAATGAATAATCGAGACGGTACTGTTTCGATTGAGCCGCGGCGTACAGCTTATGTCCCGCGGCCTAGCGATTTGGTAATCGGATATATCGAAGGATGTACCAGTAATATCTGGTTCATTGACATCGGTGCTCCGTTCAATGCCATACTACCAATGAGTCTCGGCCCATCTAAGGCTGAATTTGGTGGTATTCGCAAAGTATTGGATATTGGTGATGCGATTTTGTGTAGAGTACAGGAAGTCGAAGAAAACCATTCCAGTGTCGTCACAATGAAGGGAATGGGTCTGCGTGCAATTAGATCTGGTAGTGTTGAGGCGATAGATCCTCATCTTCTAGGCCGATTAATCGGACGTGGAGGGAATAATCTTCGCCAATTGAAGGAAGAGACAGAATGTCGAGTTATCGCTGGCGATAATGGACGTGTCTGGATCGACGGTGATCTCGGTGGAATAATCGAGGCTCGAAACAAACTCAACAATCTGCTTGAAAAGGCAAAAGTTGCTGAATATGGAGGTGTTGCCTAATGGGTGGATACGGAGATGTACAATGTATAGATGAGAACGGAATCAGATTAGATGGCAGGAAAATAGACGAGGTTCGGCCTATGTCGATAGAAGTTGGAGTCGTTCCTGTTGCTGATGGTTCAGCTCGTATGAAATGGGGTCTAAACGACGTAATTGCGGCAGTTTATGGCCCTATGGAGGCTCATCCACGTAAGATTCAGCGTCAAGACAGGGCAGTACTAGATGTACGCTACAATATGGCACCTTTCTCAACTACAGACCGAATCCGGCCTGGATTTAACCGACGTAGTCGTGAGATATCAAAGGTAACTGCTGAGGCTCTAGAAAGTGTAGTTCTTACTGAATTATACCCAAGGAGTAAGATTCGAGTTGAAATTGAAATTATTTGTGCCGAAGCAGGAACAAGATGTGCTGGTATTACCGCTGCATCCGTGGCTCTTGCCCATGCGGGGATCCCAATGACCGATCTTGT
>JASMAJ010000069.1:2485-5488 GCA_030754395.1 Candidatus Thalassarchaeaceae archaeon
GGTAAGGTCCACGATATTGTGGTTTGTGATCTTAACAAAGAAGAGGACAATTATGGCGAGGCAGATTTGCCAATGGGAATCCTTCCAAATTCTGGCGAATTAGTATTCCTCCAAATGGATGGAGACTTGTCTCCAGACCAGTTTCAAGAGGCTTGGGACTACAATATGGAAGCAGCCAAAATTGTTCACAAGCATATGGTCGAGGCTCTAAAGCGAGGTGAGGCATAATGGCAATTCCACTTGTTCCTAAGTTATTGCGTGCTCATTTGGCTGAATTAGCTGCCGAAGACATGCGCCATGATGGGCGCGGGCGCTTCGAAAGTCGTGATGTTGAATTGGAAATTGATTGTTTAACTCGTGCTGAAGGATCAGCGAGAGTAAGAATGGGTGATACCATTGTATTTGCTGGTGTCAAATTCCAAATTATGACGCCTTACCCAGACCGACCTAATCAGGGCGGTTTGATGTGTAGTGCAGAAGTCCGACCAGTAGCTGGGCGCCAATGGGAACCTGGGCCACCTAGTCCTCAATCTATTGAATTAGGCCGTGTGGTTGATAGAGGAATCCGTGAATCTGGATGTATTAATACAGAAGATTTGTGCATTATTCCGGGCGAAAAGGCATGGCAAGTAATTCTAGATTTATTCGCAATATCTGATGATGGTAATTTATTCGATGCATTTGCCTTGGCTGCAATTGCTGCATTGAAGAGTGCAACAGTTCCTGCAGAACGTTTTGAGGCTGGTGAAGATATGCCTTTAGAGGTATCAAAGACTCCTATAATGTGCTCCTATCACAAAGTCGGTGGACGTTTTGTTTTCGATGCCGATAAGCGAGAAGAACTTGGTGGTGACGAGCGCATCCACATCACCTTAGGTGATGATGACCACGTTCATTCGCTTCAGAAGGGTCTAAAGGGAATCTTCACAGCGGCCGAATTCGCTGAGATCATGAATGAGGCTCGCTCAAGGTGTGCAGAACTTCGAGATCTCGTAGATAAGGCAATAGAAGGTGAGTGAAATGGCAAAGAGAACTCAGAAACTTGGAGCAACAGCAAAGTTCGGCCCACGCTATGGTGTTAGTGTTCGCCGTCGTGCTGGTTCTGCTCTGAAAAAGAAGTCCCGGCAATACACTTGTCCAGTCTGTCAATACCAGAAGGTTTCTCGTAAAGTAGCAGGAATTTGGGAATGCCGTAAGTGCAGTCACACTTTCACAGGAGGTGTGTGGGAACCTTTCACACGTGCAACCGATGCTAACAATCGTGTCATCCGCCGTGGTATGGAGGGAGCAACAGCTACCGACATGACAGTTATCGCACAGCAGGCTGCACTCGACTACGAGCGTAAAATAGCTGAAGGTGAAATCGGTGCTGACTCCGAAGAAGAGTGAGCCAGTCACTCTTGTCCTTCGAGTTAAACATGCAAAGGCCGAAGCCTTGGCTGCAGCAATGATTACTGAGGCCGATGTAACTAGAGATGGTGAAATTGTCACAATTTCAGGTAACTCGGATACTTTTGTAGATATGCGAGCCCGCTGGAATACTGTGCTTAGAGGAATATCTGCTGCAGACGAGGCATTGAATAATATCCAGCAATGAGGTGAACACATGTCCGACCAGCAGCAATTACAGTCTCTAGTACAGGAACTTCAGATGGTTAGAGGCCAAATCCAGTCATTAACCTCTCAGATGAATGAAATTTCTCTTACGGTGGAGGCTTTGAAAACTCAATCTAAAGATAGGGCTGTATATCGCGCATTGGGTGCAATATTACTTGAGGTAGAAGATAGAGATGTACTCAGTAAAGATTTGAAAGATTCCAAACAAACAATTGAAACACATCTCGTTAGATTGAATGAGCGAGAAACGGAAATTAGGGCTGAATACACCAGGGTCGCTGAAAACTTAGAATGAACTTGTGATTTCCATGAGTGAACCTGATTATTCCAAACTTTCTAATTGGATAGATTCCGCTACTGAAAGAGGTGCTGTCGCTGTTCTTACACACAAGAATGGTGATATGGATACGATTGGTTCTGCTTTGGTAATTGCAGAAGCCATAGGGCCTAAAGCTAGGGCATGCGGTACGAATATTGGTTCTTTAGCCAAGAGAATGTTATCTGATATGGATTATGGCTTCCACATATTGGATCCTAATCGCCCAGTTCTCCCTCGTTCTCTTGGCGGCATCATTGTTGTTGATTCAGCCTCACCAGGGCAAATTGGGTTTGAGTTGCCTAGTTCAGTACCTATTTGCGTCATTGATCATCATACATCTGCTTCTGAAGAGTGGTCGAGTGATGCTCTAATTGTCAAAGCAGATGCTTCTTCTACAGCAGAGATGGTTTGGGAGTGGATGAAAATAAGATCGGCGAAATTGAGTTTATCATCTGCCACTCTGTTACTTGCAGCAATAATTTCTGACACAGGTCGATTTAAACACGCAAGACCTGGTTGTTACCGCCGAGTCGAAGAAATTTCCGAGGCTAGTGGTGTTGACCCTGTCGATGTAATTGAAAAGATGGAAAGTAAGGATTTGAATTATTCTCAAAGAATGGGAATTCTGAAGGCCGTAAGTCAATCCCACTCTCAAGATGTTGCAGGTATTATTGTAGCCACTACTAAGGCTAGTACGCACGAGGGAGTAGTCGCTCATGCATTAATCGGAGCGGGAGCTCATGTTGCCTTCGTGCAAAAGAAAATCCCCGACGGTATGCGTATTACTGGACGAGCCAGTCGAACGGCCACAAATCAAGGAGTCAATCTTGGTGTTGTCATGTCTAACTTAGTAAGTAAATTAGGTGGTGAGGGTGGAGGCCACCCTGGTGCTGCTGGATGGTCGGGGGAAGTCCATCCAGTTGAACTTGAGTCTAGTGTTCTTGCGGCCTTATCTACGGAGTTGATGAATTGAATATTCCAGATAGTGAACTGTTTTCTACTGCTTCTGCCATGTTAATTGATGGTGCTGAAGGTCCAGATGATATTCTTGCTCGCTTAACTCCACT
>JASMAJ010000006.1 GCA_030754395.1 Candidatus Thalassarchaeaceae archaeon
CCATGTCGCTGGTGGGATTACCCAATCTTGGACTCTTTAGGTGTGAATATGAGTCATGGCACTCTAGTAATGATGCATGGAATGACAGGCACGGCTGCTAAGATGCAGCCCCTGGCTGAAAGTCTAGCACCCGAAGGTTGGGGTGTTTTATGCCCTCAGGCAGAGATTGAACATCCTACAAAAGGTGGTTATGCTTGGTGGTTAAGAGCAGACGATACAATATCTCACGTTCTAGATTCATCTTCCCAATCAGATGTTGATGATTCACTAATTCGAGTCACTCAAGAGCTACCTGATGGGCCAATTATTGTAGGTGGATTTTCCCAAGGAGGAGCAATGGCTTCCGCTTTACTAGAAACTGATGTTCAAGACAGAATAGTTGGACTCGTTCTAATCGCAACTAAAACCATACGACCTGAATCTCTAGAGGCATCTCTACCTTTCCTAAAACCCCGGCCGGTGGTTTGGATGCATGGCAAAGGTGACCACCTCGTGCCTATCGATTATGGATATGAGCACGCTGAGATTTTTGAAGCGGCTGATTGGCCAGTTATACGACTTGAGCATGAGAAAGGGCACATGGTAAATCTGAAGCAATTCGATGAACTGAAGTCAACCATACAAGAAATGGCCAATTCAATCTAAGTAAATCAGAAGATGGTCTGAACCACCAACGAATACAGGATTTTCTCCCCTCATATCAAAACAGATTGGAACAGTGCGATGACCAGTCTCACGCATCACTTCCCAGCGTAATTCACCCTCATGATCGAAGTTTACTTCTGTGTAAGTTAGACCTTTGACGTCAAGAGAGTTTGTCGCACGAGTACAGTATGGACAAATGGTTTGAGTGAAAATGAGAAAATCGGTTTTACAAACTTCAAGCCAATGATGCATGCTCGCCAAGTTCTGCTCCCTCCATCACTTGTCCTTCCTCATTCCACCAACTTTCATCTCCATCTTCATCATCAAGGCGGCCTTCAAGGACTCTATCAGTCTCATTTTCATCAATAAATATCAACATGATTACAGTTAGCATTGTCAATGCCGCGCCGATGTATATAGCTGTGGAATAATTGAATACCGAAATCATCCGGCCAGTTAGAGTGTATGCAAATACACCTGAGGCATTGAATATAGACATGTACGCTGTGAATTGAGTCCCACCAACTTTACTCCATGTTAATCTCATGCTTAGAGAAATAATACAAATCCAAGCAATACCGCCAACGAAGGCCTGTATGATTAGGTAGAATGTCATGAGTGTAGTATTATGCCACATTGGTTCCAAGAAGGCTAGTGTAGCATTTGCTAGAGCGAGAATGGTGAATCCAACCATTGCTACTCTTCTAGTACCATACTTATCCCCTAGTAGACCTCCAAATATTTGTCCAAATAATGCACCAAATACAACAATTCCTCCAACAATTCCGTTGTACTTTGCTTGTGACCAACCCGCTTCATTGATGAAAATATCAATTACAATTGGGCCGACAAAGATGTATAACTCTGAAAGAGCACAAAGCCCAATCAAAAGTAAAGCCGAACGAACAGAGAAGGCCTTGATCAAGTAAAATGAAGTTCTAGCTACGGCATTTCTGCTAGATGTAGGAATTAATTTGAATGGATTAATAATCGAAGGTAGATTTTCGTTCAATTTAGAAACTAATAATGAAAGAACTGCTAATAATATAATTACACGACTAACTGGAGATGTTATTGTTGCGATAGAATCTCCAACAGACCAGTCAATAGTAAACACATCAATTGCGAAGCCTAAGAACCAAATTGACAAACCAATAATTGCAAAGAAAGATGCGAATGAAATTTTTTCTTCTGATACACTATATCCTACGGTTCGGGCCACTCTAAAGTCAATCTCATCCACCCATGGAGTTTCTGATTCTTCATCATCTTGACCATCTTGTTCTTCATCAGAATCAGATAAGATCGCTTCTACCACAGACCATGGGAATAACTTGACTCCTGGCTTCTCAATCATTGTTAAGGGTATTATAATGACAGCTAGAAGCAACACCAATTGAGCCACTATCACACCTGAAATATCGATGTATGAAACAAGGACTCCGAGGACTGCCCCTCCAACTATTATTCCACCCCTCTTAGCTGCAAACATAAATCCGTTAACTTTCGCTACTTCATCCGGCTGCAAAATTTCTACAGCAAGTGCGTCAGTTGCTACATCTTGAAGGGAGGCGAAAATATTGTGAATAAACAAAATTCGAGTAACAAGTTCAATTTTACTATTGAGATCCGGAATTAATATCAGACTTCCTAATGTCAATGCCATTCCAGTCTGAGCAAAAAGAATCCATTGCCTACGAGGGCCAAATCTCTCAATAAATACAGAGTCTACTATTGGCCCCCAAATCCATTTGAATGTCCATGGTAGTGCAATAGTTCCGAATAGTAACGCGATATCACCGATTGCAGTTCCATTTTTCACTAAGTAAGCAGCAAAAGTAACGCTAGCGAATCCCCAGGGTAATCCTTGAGCGAAGTAAAGAAGACAGAGAGTAACAATCCTTCGAGTTTTGTTTACGGTTAATGCCCCTCCTTTTCTCCATTCCGAAGATGCATTTTTGGTACCACTAACCAAAGCGGGACCCCAAAACAGTGGATTGGCCTTCTCTAATGTCTTCAAGCCCCTTTCAGCAAAATCAAATTCCTCTTCAGATTCTGCCCTCCAGCCTTCACGGTATCCTACCCAGCCGAGGAGAAGAGTTATGGCAATGAAAGGAAGAATGAAAATAATTGGGCCGAGATTTGTTTTTCCAGCATTAGAACCTGCATCAGTCAAAGAAACATACACGGGGAATTCTGCATGAACATCTCCGGGACTTCCGCCTTCATCTGAGTAGTACATTCGGAAATTGCCCGAACAATCCGCAATAGGTCCGACTGGGCCAGGAGGATCTGTACACAGAGGGCCGCTTTCGGCAGAAACTGAGTACTCGACAGACAGAGTTAGTAGAGTGTCTTTTTCCCAAGACCTGATTGAATCATTTACCAAAATATCCCACTGGGTTATGTAATCATTTCCATCGTTAACTGAATTTGCAGGCTCGACATGCTGAGAAATTTGGTCCTGACCTCGAGAGAGGGTTAATGTTAGATCTGTACAATCATTTCCACAATTTCCTGATTCGATATTGAATTTCATTCGCACCGATATGGTTTCGTTAATTTCCAAAAGAAAATCATCAGAGAACCCAGCGAGCATGTTGCAAGAGAATTCTACACTAACATCCTGACCCTCGGGGAAAGATATCTCACCATATCCTTCTGATGCAGAACCCATTGAAGCATTAGAGTCGAAATTATTCCAACATTCACTCAAATCCTCATTGCCCCAGAAATACATGTATGGGTCATCTTCAGTAGGATGGTTTTCTTCACCTGATTGAGCACTTGTTGTGGCAACAAAGCAACTTATTGCTAATAGCAATACAATTCCAATACTGAGGGACCTACGATGGTATCGCATAAGTTACTGGCATTGATAGCAGTGTTTGAGGCTTCGCTATGCTCAATTCAGTTCTCTTTGAGAATGACACCTAACTCATCATAGTCCCAATCTATGATTTCCCAGCCCGAATCTGACAAATCAAGGCAAACTGATTCTATTTCCATTGGGTGACACAATAGAGCAGCACACCCTCCTGCTCCAGCACCTAGAGCCTTCCATGCCATCACAGCATTTTGGCTTAGCAGTGGGTCGATTACTGATTTGAAAGGTTCGTGTATTGATGGGTCGATTAGATCAACACCGAGGCAGATTTCATTGAAAGCCTCGACAACAAGATGTCGCTGATCTCTCTGTAGACCATCAATCATAGTTCTAGTCGCTAATCGGATTGTCTTCAAACCCTCAATAACTTGTGAATCACCAGATTCGTAGCGAGACCATACACCTTCCTGAATATTACCTGATTTGTGACTGATTCCAGAGTGTGCAATTATGAGGTGCTTACGAAGCCAATTTTGAGCAGAACGAGTAGGTTCGAATGGCATCTTCTCAACTTCATCACCAAGGAACAAAAAACGGTTGAATCCACCTAATGCAGATGCCCATTGATCCTGTCTACCACAACGATTACCCGAAGTGATTTCAAGTTGATAGGCAGCCTCAGCAATATCCTCTCTTTCTATACTCTCGAGACCTTGCTGTAAAGCGATTTTTGCCACATTTAGAGCACCACTTGCGCCAAGTCCTGAGCCGGCAGGAACATCAAATTCGAACTTAAATTCACCAGTATCACTGAGTCTCGCATGGACATATTTGTTGATAGTGAAATTAACCACCTCACCCCCGTAGTCAGTTGTATATGGAGCAAGGTCTGTCCAACCCCCTGCCAAATCAACTCGTAGAGGTGCCCTGACTACAATCACGTTCGTTTTTTCAGACACTACCTATTCAGAGTATGTGTTGTGATGACTGATTGTCGGACCGTAAAATAAGGGTATCACAGACCTCTCGCGAGAGCATGGGCGAAGGCGTTGACGAGGCGATTGCCGCGTTTTCGAGAGGAGAACCTGTGATGGTCTTCGACTCGGCATTTAGAGAGAAGGAAACTGATTTACTATGGCCTGCAACCGCTGCAACTCCTGCTGTCATGAGGCAGTTACGCCAAGACTGCGGTGGTTTGCTATTCCTAGCAATAGGTGACGAAATTGGTGAAATGTTTGGGCTACCTTGGCTTCAAGACATCCATACAAATGAGGCACTGGTAGCCGAAAACCCGGTTCTAGGGCATCTAATTACCAATGATTTACAATACGACAATCGCTCGGCTTTCACACTTTCAGTAAACCACAGAGAAACCTACACTGGAATTACAGACCGTGACCGATCCTTAACAACACAAAGGTTTGGTGAACTCGCAGGAGAATTACTCGAATCTGGTGCTAAAGGTGAACTGGCATTTGCAGCCTTAGGAGCAGAATTCAGAACCCCAGGTCATATCCCAGTCTGCAGAGAATCTCCCGGCGGATTATCAACAAGACAAGGTCATACCGAACTCGCAGTAGCGATTGCGCGTCTAGCCGGTCAAGTTCCGGCAACTATTGGAGCTGAAATGCTCCAGCCTGATGGTGATGGCGCATTGAGTGTAGAAGATGCTCGATTATACTCTGAAAAACACGGAATACCCATGATTACGGGTGCAGATTTGTTGAAAGCATTAGACTTGGAGTGACCGAAGCATTGAGAGCATTCAGAAGGAGGCGGGGTTGATGGTTCGAGTAATGGCAGTCGGTGTTTTCGATTTGCTACATGCTGGCCATTTGCACTATGTGGAGCAGGCTAAGGCTCTTGGTGATGAGTTAGTAGTCGTGGTCGCACACGATGATACTGTACGTAAACAAAAGCATGAACCAGTAACCAATCAAGAGCTTCGATGTCGAATGGTTCAGGGATTGAAACCTGTTGATACAGCAATCATAGGTAATCCTCCAACTATGCCTATTTATGAAATTCTTGAAACTGTAAAACCAGATATTATCGCTCTTGGATATGACCAGAAGCACTCGCTTGATTCAATCAAGAATGGACTCAAAGAAAATGGTTGGAATGATGTAGAAGTCATTCGTGTAGAAGGTTTGGCTGACGACTTGGATGGGACTAGGAAAATCATTGCAAAGATTCTGAGACTTTGGTCTGGAGAAACTGGCGGACCTTACGAGGAGGATTGAGATGTATACTGGAATTGTAGCAGGTACAGCTCCTGTAATTGAGGTGAATGAAGGCGAGAGTGTTAGAACCCTGAATATAGATCTTGATGGCTACTGCGCAGACTTAGAAATAGGGGCTAGTGTATCTTTGGATGGCGTCTGTATGACGGTGGTTTCGATTGACGGAACGGAAGTTTGCTTTGACGCCATTGAGGAAACTCTGACACGAAGCACTCTTGGAGAACTCAAGACTGGTTCTTTGGTAAATGTTGAACGATCACTGAAAATGGGCGATGAGTTAGGAGGTCACATCCTGTCCGGCCATGTAATGATGACCGCTCGAATTCTTGCAAGAAAAAAACAGGGTGAAGGTATCGATTTGAGCATTGAGAATCCTATTGAGGCGCGACCGTACATTCTCGAAAAAGGATTCATTGCCAT
Organism: Candidatus Thalassarchaeaceae archaeon; assembly: GCA_030754395.1. Classification (GTDB taxonomy): domain Archaea; phylum Thermoplasmatota; class Poseidoniia; order Poseidoniales; family Thalassarchaeaceae; genus MGIIb-O1. Next base: position 6,136 of record JASMAJ010000006.1, read on the forward strand.
AGACGGCATGTCACTAACAATTGGTGAAATTTCAGAAAATGAATTTGCTCTACATATTATCCCTGAGACCTTGAGGGTCACAACAATTGGTCAAAAAAAGGTCGGAGATTATGTCAATATCGAAATCGATGCCCGCACACAGGCAGTAGTTGACACAATTCAGCGTAGCATGGAGGCTTCTAGATGAAAATTGCAGCAGTATGTGGCTCATTTCACAAGATTGAGGTTGAGCGAATGCTAGAATATGCTCGTGATGAGGCTGCTTCTAAGAATGCTGAATTGACAGAGGTTGTCTGGGTTCCCGGCTCAATGGAAGCCCCTCTTGCACTAGAGAGATTGATGCAGCGCGACGATGTCGATGCTGCAATCGCCCTAGGGATAATTGAGCGAGGACAAACTCAACATGGTTTGGTTATGGGGCAATCTGTTACTCGTTCAATAATAGAATTACAAATTCGGCATAACAAACCAATTGGATTAGGAATCATTGGCCCAGGTGCAGACCCTGAACACATCGAACCGAGACTTGAACCGCACGCTAGAGCTGCTGTCGGGGCAGTTGTAGCGATGTTTGAGTAATCACAATCGTTTTGCCTTCAGAGTGAACGACAAGGGAAAATTAACCTGATTTTCTTTTAATCGCCAGTAATTAGGCCGAGACGGCTCAAACATTTCTGCTTCCGGCCATGGATCCCAAGCGAGTTCATCTCTCTCATTTAGAGATTCAATCATGAATCCGTTGCTAATCAATGCATTAAGGAGAGTGTCGTATCTGTACTCCCATGAATGGGTGGTTCGTTCAATATCGGCCTCTGGTGATGCATAACTTCCCTCACCAATCTCAGAAATTGGGCCTTCATTAAATAAATCATACTTCAAACCTAGACGAGGGGTCTCTGTTCCTTCTTCGATATCTAATGCATTGAGCATGGGGGTACTTTCCTCAAGATACAAAATTCCACCTGATTTAACTAATTCAGAGCATACTTTGGCCCACTCTTGTAAATCTGGTAACCAGCATAGTGCTCCACGTCCAGTGTACAGTATGTCGAACTTTTCTCCCTTCAATGACTCTACCGCGTCACTAACATTGCTAACTACGAATTTAGCATCATTGATTTTGAGAATTTTTGCAAATCTTTCCGCCTCAGAAATAGCATTCGGAGAAAAATCTAGGCCAGTTACCTTAGCACCCTCACGGGCCCAAGATAAGGTATCTGCACCAATATGGCATTGCATATGAAGTAGAGATTTACCTTTGACAGAACCTACCTCTTCTAACTCCCAGGGTGCAATTTTTGACTCGCCAGCAAGCCACTGTTCAATTCTATAGAACTCAGCACCAGCTCCTTGTGCGTGTAAAAAAGCCATAGAGTCCCAAGCCTCGAGATTTTGGTGAATTGCTTCATCATCATCATCAGGTGATGGTATTGTCCTCCAAGCCATGTTTCTTCGGATATGTTGGGCTTTGAAATCATATCGCTCAAGTGTCAATGTTCAAAGAACTCCTGACATTGGCAGAGGCATGTCCGACGGCGTGCGCAATGTAATCATCATTGGTTCTGGTCCTGCAGGATACACAGCGGGCTTGTATTCTGCTCGTGCAATGCTAGATCCACTAATGTTCGCAGGTTACATGTCTGGAGGTCAACTGATGCTTACTTCTGACATTGAAAACTTCCCAGGATATCCTCAAGGAATTGGAGGGCCTGAGATGATGATGCAATTGCGTGAGCAAGCTGAACGCTTTGGCTTGCAAGTGGAAGACAAGAATGTCGAGCGTGTAGATCTGAGTTCTCGACCATTCAAAGTCTGGGTTGAGGGTGAAGAATTTCAGGCTCAATCTCTAATAATTTCCACCGGAGCCGAATCTATCTGGCTAGGAGTTGAAGGAGAGGAAGCGCAGAAAGGACGTGGAATCAGCACATGCGCAACATGTGATGGAGCATTCTTCCGTGATGAAGAAATAATCGTGATAGGGGGCGGAGATTCTGCAATGGAAGAAGCAACATTCCTTACTCGCTTCGCTAGTAAAGTCACAATAATTCACCGCAGAGATGTATTCCGCTCTTCAAAAGTAATGTATGAAAGAGCGGCTAATCATCCAAAAATTGAGATTAAGACATTCCGTTCAGTAAAGAAGTGGCTTTCAGATGATAATGGCCTTACTGGTGCTGTGTTAGAAGATCCAAGAGATGGTTCAACCGAAGAAATTTCTTGCACTGGCGCCTTTATTGCAATAGGTCACAAGCCAATAACTGGATTCCTAGAAAACCAAGTTGAAACAGATGATACAGGATACATCATTCACAAAGAACACACAATGACTAGTGTGCCCGGAGTATTTGCTGCCGGTGATGTTGTCGATACCCGCTATCGCCAGGCAATTACTGCGGCGGGAATGGGATGCCAAGCTGCAATTGATGTTGAGAAATGGCTTGAGGAACAACACTGAGGTTTTATCTTGGCGGAGACGGGAATCTTCGCTGAAAAGGAATCTCACGAAAACAGAAGTTGGCTCAGCCATCGTCTAGCAGATGTGGTCTACCTCACTCATACGATAGTTACCATCTGGATTGCAATTGGATGGTTAGGTACTGAAGATTGGATGCTATGGGGTGTTGTGATTTTGTATGCGAGTACTGAGATTCTTTGGTTAATTCGTTCTGACTTCTGCATTCTAACTGATTTAGAACGACGATTCAGAGGAGTGCCACGGCCAGATTCAGTTTTGGAACAGAATTTTATTCGAAGATTGTTCAACCTGTTTCTTCGTATCGACATAACTCCCGAAAGATCATACATCCTAACTCGCACTTGGGGAAGACTGAGTTTTGTAATTGCAAGTATGAGACTTGCTGGATTTATTCCATTCTAAGTGAACGTTCTAGACCGAAGTCACAATGAAGGGTTCACTCAGTCGAAAAGTTATGTCGCGGGAACTCAGTCAGGCCGAGCGTGCAAGATATGCACGTCACTTGATACTCCCACAAGTTGGAGAAGAAGGTCAGAAACGACTTAGAGATGGGTCAATTCTTGTCATAGGAGCAGGGGGTTTAGGTTCTCCTGTTCTTCTTTATCTAGCGGCCGCTGGTATTGGAAGAATAGGCATTGTAGATGATGACAATGTTGACATTACAAATCTTCAGAGGCAGGTAATTCACGCTACTGCAAGTATTGGGCAACCAAAAGTTGCGTCCGCAGTAGCGAGAATAAAACAATTAAATCCCGAAGTTGAAATAGTGGAATACAATCTTCGATTAGATGTTTCAAATGCTTTGGAAATTATAGATGGCTGGAATGTTGTAGTTGATGGCACCGATAACTTTGCCACTAGATATACCATCAATGATGCCTGCGAAATTCTTGATGTGCCCTGGGTTTTTGGTAGCATACACCGATTTGAAGGGCAGATTTCTGTTTTCAATTACCAAGGTGGACCAAATTATCGAGATTTATTCCCTACTGCTCCTCCTCCTGAGTTAGCTCCTAATTGTGCAGAAGCAGGGGTCCTTGGTGTACTACCTGGTATGGTGGGAACAATTCAGGCTACAGAAGCACTGAAAATTATTCTTGGAGTTGGAGAGGCACTTTCAGGGAAATTGATGATCTTAGATGCGATTACAATGAACATGCGCACTTTATCCTTCGAAGCAGATCCTAATCGGCAGCCTGTCAAAAAAATGTCAAAGGAAAGCATCGAAGCTGTCTGTAAATCACAAATACCGAAAGTTGTAACTCCGAATAATTCAATGCAAATTACCCCTAATGAGTTTGTTAACAAGAAAACAAATGGTTGGGAGCCTTTCTTACTTGATGTACGCAGACAGAATGAAGAATCAATCGTTTCTCTGCCAAACACAAATCTGAGAATAGAGCACACCTCTGTACCAAAGCGAAGTTCTGAAATCCCCAATAATCGAGATGTCGTTGTTTATTGCAGAGTAGGGGGTCGATCAGAGGTTGTTGCAAATTGGCTAATTCAGTCTGGTTGGGACCATTCTAGAGTTTGGAACCTTGCAGGTGGAGTCCATTTGTGGGCTGATCAGATTGATTCATCAATACCTAAGTATTAGCCCCTTAATAAGTGGTGAAATATCATTCAGTGACTTGTTTAATTGTGGTAAATAGCAGCATAATTTATCGATAAAACCAGAAAATAATCCACTTGCTATGATTTATTGTGGTGAAAATAGCCCTAGTTGACCGATTGTTTGTTGTACTAGTTGCAACACGAAAGGATATGACAGGGCGGCGCGGCTTGTGGCTTTGCCCGACTTGCAATAAGCATCAAACTTGGAAATCGAGAGATTCCGGTACGTCACGACTTGACCGAAAGTGTATTTCGTGCAGTCAAAGAATTCGAGTAACTCTCGATCGCTCAGGTGCTGGCAGAGGAAGAACACAACAAGCAAGAGTTTGGGAGAGGAAAGCAAGCACCCCGATGAAAGAATTAGAGCAGGAAGCACTCTTGAGAGATAGAGATGCAAATTCAATAAATGTTGAGAGCGCCTCATCTGCTAAAAGTTCGACACAACAAGATCTCCCCCCAATATGGGGTGCCGATTGGATGCCGACTTCCCCCCTCATATTCTCGCATAAAATAAATTCAATAGAAGCACGCAATGAATTAATCCGATTCGTTATTGAAAGACATGATGGTTATGTCGAAGTAATCACAGAATGTTGGGATTTACTCAATGCTCCAAAATCATTCTCTGGAGATACCTATCATGAATTCTGTCTAAATTTCAATAATAAGTTGTCGGAGAAACTACGGGAGAGAATTTTTGAACCCGAATTCGCTAACCTCGCAGATGAAGAAATCATGCCTCGTAGAAGTGGAACAAACTACCTGAATAGGCGCATTACGAGGCTATTGCGCGATGTCGCACTCTGTTTACGCAGAATTGCGTACAAAGCATCAATCATCGTTGAACAACGATTTGATTGGCAAAGATGGATGACTAGAACACGTGCTCTTGATGAACACCTGAAGGACCTATTCACCAATGGGGTCCCAACTCCAGATGGCGGTCGCTTCGGTGGAAAGGGGTTTCGCTCAACATGGCAAGAAGGAGTTGTTGCATGCGCTACAGGATTAACCAGAGCAATCGACCTTGAAAGTGAAAAAACTGAGATGGCCGATGTCGTCGCCCCAATGATTCGAGATGTTGGACTTGCATTAGCCATGGGGCAAACTCCTCTTGAAATTTTTAACGCACAAGTAGGTAAGTCGGCATCAAAGATGGATGGAGGGCAGAATGATGCAGGAGGAAGAGATCTACATGTTGGGAATTGGGAAAAAAGAGTATTACCACCTACTGCCCCATTACCCATAGCTAGTGCTACTGCTACAGGAATCGCTCTCGCTGCTCAAAGGCTCTCAATACCTCGATTTCATTTGGCTCCTGTAGGAGAAGGATGTAGTAGCAGTGGTGAATTTTGGGAAGCAATGAACCTTGCAGGAGCCCGTGGCTTACCTATTGCATTCATGATACAGAATAACCAAATCGCACTTGACACATTCACTGTAGGTCAATCCGGAGCAGAAACTTTTGGAGACAAAGGTTACTCTATGGGAATTCCATCTTGGACTATTGATGGATCTGATCCTGCTGAATTCCATGCCTCTACTTGCGCTGCCCGTGAATACGCCTTAGATGGAGGAGGTCCTACTTTGATTCATGTTGAAACCATGCGCGGTTGTGGGCACGCACACCACCATGACGACCTATATCTTGGAGCAGTTAGTGGTAATCCACCAGGTTATGTCGACCGCGAATTGCTTGCATATTGGGCAGAAAAGGACCCTATTCCAAATCATCGTGAATTACTGATTCGGTTGGGAGTTAGTAAATCAAGAATTGCAAAAATGGAAAATGAGGAACAATCTCTTGTTGATTCTGCAAGAAAAGAAATGGAGAGAACTCCTTGGCCTGAAGGAAACTCGGTAACCGTTGGTGTAACTTCAATTCATGATGCCAGCACGCACTCAGAACAATTCGATAGATTTGGAGAAAACACTCCAAGTAGTCCTTCACCACTGGAAATTGGAGAGGTATCTATTGAGTTCTCTAATGCCACAAATGCATGGACCTTCAGCAAAGCCATCCAAAACGGAATGGTGGCTCTCGCAGAAAAATATGGAAAATCAATTGTGTTCATGGGAGAGGACATGGAAATTGCTGGAGCCTTTGGTATGAATCTCCCACTGAAGGCCAGAGGTCATTCAGATCGGCTGCTAGATATGCCGCTTTCAGAAGCAGCAATCATCCACTCAGCCACAGGTGCTGCTCTTGGAGGAATGCGGCCGGTTGCAGAGATTCAATTCGGAGGATTCGCTGCACTAGCAATGAATCCTCTAATCAATAATGCGGCTCAATTGAGATGGCGATGGGGGGCTGATGTACCACTAACGGTTAGAATTCCTTTGGGTGCAAAAACAAGAAGTGGTCCATTCCATGCGAACATGATAGAATCGTGGTTTACTAATGACCCCGGTTTAGTCATTGTATTCCCAAGTACACCTCAAGATGCTTATGACCTACTGGTTGAGTCTCATGCATTGGAAGACCCTGTTGTTTTCTTAGAGCACATTGGCCTATACGGCCTTAGAGGAGGTTTGACTGGATGGGGGCAATCAATCAATCAAGTAGTAGATACAAAGGCAGTTCATGGGCGACTCGCAAGGGGTGAGAATAGTATTGGCAAAGCCCGAGTTGTAAGAGGCGGTAATGATGCAACTATAGTCACCTGGGGTGCCATGGTCCACGTCGCGTTAGAGGCTGCAAAAGAGGCCTCAAAGAAGGGGATAGAGGCCGAAATCATTGATCTACGCACAATTATGCCATTCGATGCACAAACCTGTATTGACTCTGTACGAAGAACTGGGCGCCTAGTAGTTCTGCAAGAAGCACAATACTCAGGAGGATTTGGTCACACCATCAACAGTCGAATTTTGGAAGAAGCTTTTTGGAATCTTGAAGCAACTCCGGTTGTCATTGGGGCACTAGATACACCGGTTCCATTCTCTCCTCCATTAGAGGACCACACTATTCCAACCGCAGAACTAGTTCTGCGACATTTACTAAGGATGTGTGAATGATGAAGGGTATTAACTCAAACATGATTAGTGGGCGCGAACAAATAGAGAGGGAACAGTGATGCTCGACTCAGACCCAATACTTGTGATTCTTGGATTCATCCTATTGATGGCAGGTGGTGAAGGGGTTGTTCAAGGTGCAGTAAGAATTGCAGATAGGATGAATGTACCTCCTCTCTTAGTTGGATTCACAATAGTTGCAATCGGGACTTCTTTACCTGAACTAGCAGTTGCTATAGAAGCGATAGGACAGGATAAACCAGAGATTGCTGTTGGAGGCGTTTTAGGATCAAATGTTGCGAATGTCATGCTAGTTCTAGGAACAGCATGTATGCTTGGGTCAGGAGAAGATGCAGGGGCAGGGCTACGACGTGATGCAATAGCAGTAATTACGGCAACTGTGATTCTCTTTGCTTTCGTGAGTATGGAAGAAATTCCTTATGAAGGTGGCTTGGGTATGCTTTTACTTCTTGTTGGGTATTACACTTACTCATACCTCTATTCAAAAGGCAAAGAGGAAGATACAGAAGTCGAGGATAATTGGTTGCCTGACAATATCATGCTAGCAATTGTAGCGACCATAGCTGGAGGTGTGATGATTTG
>JASMAJ010000070.1 GCA_030754395.1 Candidatus Thalassarchaeaceae archaeon
GATGCTTTCCCTGAGGGTTTGGAACGCGGAATGAAAAATATCGATGCTTTTTGGGATAAAGGAATTGCCCGAGGTAAGACTACTTCTGAACAGAAAGCCGCTTGGTCAACTAACCTATCTGCATGTGAGGAACTAAGTCAGGCAGTTGCTGGTGTTGATTTGGTCATTGAGGCTGTTCCTGAGATTATGGAATTGAAACAGAAGATATTCTGTGACCTTGAGAAAATGGCTCCTTCGCACGCAATTCTCGCTACCAATACCTCAGGTATCCCAATATCTGAGATTGCAGCATCAACAGGTTGTGGTGACAGAATAATTGGAATGCATTTCTTCAATCCTGTTCCAATCATGAAATTACTAGAGTTAGTCAGACATGATGGCTGCTCAGAAGAAACCATAGCAACTGCTCAGTCAATCGGTAAGGCAATGGGCAAAACGACAATTCTAGTTAATGACATTCCAGGATTCGCCACTAGTAGACTTGGTGTTGTTTTGGGTAATGAAGCAATCCGGATGTTAGCTGATGGAGTAGCCAGTGCATCTGATATTGATACTGCAATGCATCTAGGTTATCGTCACCCAATGGGTCCACTTGAGTTAACCGACCTAGTTGGTCTAGATGTCCGCAGAGACATTCTAAACAATTTGGCCGAAGCTTTTGATGATGATTCATATCGCCCTCACCCTTTACTCGATGCTTTAGTGGAAGAAGGTAGTCTGGGTAAAAAATCCGGTAAGGGAATTTTTGATTGGTCGAATGACGAGAAGGCCGAACGTGACGATCTTCCGGTGTGAGTATAATGATTCCAATTTGGGTAGAAGCCATAGGTGTGTTGGCTGGCTTTCTCGGTGTAATTGCATGGATCCCCCAACTCCAAAGAGTTTGGTCAGAGGGTAAACATGAAGGTATTTCTGTTCCTACATTTGCTTTAATTTCAGTTGCATTAATTCTTTGGCTGGTCTATGGCATAATCATCAAATCAATTGCAATGATAATGGCAAATATAGCAGCATTGATTTGTATACTAGCAATTATTATCGGAGTCCAAAGGCTACGAAAATAGGAAAATTTACTCTTCTTCCAAACTTCTTCCAAATACTGGTTCTCTTTTTTCTAGGAATGCAGAAACCCCCTCTGCAAAATCAGGCGTCAATGATGAAGCAGTAATCAGAGCTTTCTCAAATTCCAACTGAGTTTCCATGAAGGTTGTGCTCGAGGCATCAAGTAATTGCTTAGTCCCTTGTCTACTCATCTTAGACCATGAACCCCAATTTGATGCAATTTCTATTGCTCGTTCTAACAATTCATCTGGTTGAACAATTTCATCCGCAGCCCCATATTCGAGTGCTTGCTCGGCTGACCACACCTCATTGTTGAAGAAAAATTTCCTTGCTCTTTGGTATCCCACAAGACGAGGTAGTAACCAGGTCGTTCCTCCATCTGGAGATAGTCCTAGGCTGAAAAATGAAGCAGCCATCTTTGTTTTTGGTACACATACACGGTAATCTGCGCACAATGCTAACCCCAGTCCTCCACCAGCCGCTGCCCCATTCATTGCAGCGACGAAAACAGTTGGATCACGGCGTAATTTCAATTCAAGTGGATGTAGAACACTAGTCAAATCTGATACCAAGTTTCCAATGGTCCCATCATCTATTGCATTTGCAAATTCATCAATATCTGCTCCGGTGCAGAAAAATTTACCCGTTCCAGTCAGAACTATTGCTTTGCAGGATTCATCCTCAAGCAGATTTGTGAAAGTTTCAGATATTGCTGCAATTGAGGTGCGAGAGAATGCATTCCTCGATGCATCCTCTGATAGTGTGACTAAGGCAACACCACTCTCAAGCCTCTTAACACTCAGACCCATGAATGGCCAGCATACCTCTTGCTTTTGAATTGCATGAAGGTGATAAGTCAGCCCTCTGTCGGTCATTACATGCAAACACGCGAGAGCGTCTACATCAATGGTCGATGGGTTTCGGCTAGAGGAGATGGCTCCATTGAAGTCATCAATCCTGCAACTGAGCAGCACATTGGTTCAGTTCCTGTGGGTAATGTCGATGATGTGAACGATGCAGTCGCAGCTGCTAGAGAAGCATTCCCTGCATGGGCCCAGTCCTCGATAGAAGAGCGTCAAGGTTTCTTGAATGCAATTTCGGCAGCACTTGCTGAAAGAACAGATGAGATTGCTGAGTTGATTACTTCAGAGGTGGGGACTCCTATTAATTACAGTAAAATGGCAATGGTAGGCACTCCACGTGTTGTATCAAGATCCTATGCGAAGTTACTCGACGGCTTCGAGTGGGAGGGAGAAGTTCGCAATTCACTAATTGTCAAGGAGCCAATTGGTGTTGTAGCGATGATTACTCCATGGAATTTTCCATTACATCAGATAATTGGTAAGGTTGCTCCTGCTCTGGCGGCTGGTTGTACAATGGTTCTCAAACCATCAAAGGAGGCTCCACTCAATGCTTTCATTCTCGCAGACATTATGGATGAAATTGGAATTCCTGCTGGTGTTTTCAATTTAGTATCAGGTCACGGACGCGAGATTGGTGAGTCACTGGCTTCGCACCCCGAGGTCGATATGGTGAGTTTTACCGGTTCGACCGCCGCTGGAGTCAGTGTCAGTCAAGCTGCTGCACCTACAGTAAAGCGTGTTACTCTAGAACTCGGTGGAAAGAGTGCGAATGTAATTCTCGATGATGCAGATATCGCCAAAGCGGCCAAGATGTCAGTATATGCTTGCTTCAATAATTCAGGTCAGGAGTGCTCCTCGCTGAGTCGTTTACTTGTCCCAGTCAGTCATCGTGATGAGGTAGTTGATGTAATCAAAGACACAATGTCACGATATTCAGTTGGCAATCCAATGGACGAATCTGTGCGCTGTGGGCCAATGGTCTCGGCGCGACAGCAAGAATCAGTATCAGGATACATCGCCAGTGGTATTGCTGAAGGAGCAACACTGGTAGCTGGCGGAGAGGGGATGCCGGAAGGACAGGACAAGGGATATTTCGTCAAGCCAACCGTATTTGCTGACGTCACTTCAAAGATGACGGTATTCCGTGAGGAAATTTTTGGTCCAGTTCTAACCATCACAACTTATGAGACTGAGGAAGAAGCAATAGCTCTAGCAAATGATTCAGAATATGGGCTATCTGGTGGTGTTTGGTCCGGAGACGAGGAGCGTGCCATGCGTGTGGCTAGGGCTTTGCGAACAGGTCAGGTCAGCATCAACGGTGGTTCATTCAACATCAGTGCTCCATTCGGTGGTTACAAATTGTCTGGAAATGGCCGTGAACTTGGTATTCATGGACTTGAGGAGTTCCTTGAAGTCAAAGCAATCCAACGCTAAGGGAGATGGCTGGTGAGAAAATGGTCGGCAGATTGCTGATCATCACAGGTGCGAGCGGAGTCGGTAAATCCACATTGACAGCCCGCATAGCTTCAATTCTTGAATTCGACAAGGTAGTTTCTACAGATACCATTCGAGAGACGTTACGTACTCAGATTTCAATTAACGAATCTTCTGCTCTATATCGCTCATCCTTCCAACCAGGGGGCAACAGTACTATTGAGGATTGGAAGCAGACAATAGCACCACTAAGAGAGGCTATTGATGCTGTTATCCATCGAGAGATTAAGAGAGGGGGTGACCTACTATTGGAAGGAGTTCACTTTATGCCTTCTCTCGATATTATTGATTCATGGAGGGCATATGGGGGGAAGTCTTGTGGAGTAGTTTTGGCGGTCGACAATGCAGAGGAGCATGTGCAAATGATTGTCGGAAGAAAGAAGCACAATGGTCGTTCAGTCAAACACTATCTTGACCATATTGAGAGAATCCGAGAGATTCAGGGAGAGATGAGTCGATTAGCCAAAAATTCAGGCTGGTCAGTAATTGATATTACTCAAGAAGATGATCCAATAGGGATAATTGAATCAATTTTGAAGTAATATATTTCATTATTATCTTATTTTTCCGACCAAACCTATTTTCATGCACAATTAATTGTAATTATTATTCGAAACCGTATATGTTCGGCTATGACTCTCTTGAAACGTGATTCTGAACACATGTTCGGGAGTAATTCGACATACAAAGCAGTAGTTCGACCACTATGGACGCCGATATACAAATCCAGTGCAGTAATAATTCACGGATTGAAACATTACAAGGATGGAAAGGTGAATCTATCGAGCAAGTACTATGGTTTTGTCGAGAAACTCTAGAGGATATCTCGTGGCCGACAGTCAAGGCTTGGCGTGAAAATGGAGGAAAGGTTCTCGGACATTTCCAAGTTTACTTCCCTGAAGAATTTGCACATGCAGCAGGAATGTTGCCGCTGAAAATGGCTGGAGCCACGGTTGAACCTCGATTGTCAGATAGTCGATTCGGTTCTTACTTATGTTCGATTATGAAAACCAATCTAGAACAGGCACTTAGTGGACGTGTAGTCCTCGATATGTTTGTCACTCATCCAATCTGTGATGCTGCTAGAAATCTTGGAGCGATATGGGGACGTAACTTCGAATATCCTTGTCAAATCCTATATTTGCCACAGAATCCAAATTCAGGATATTCTAAGCAATACCTAACTGATGAATACTCAAGGTTGAAGAGAGAAATTGAGGATGTAGCAGGTAAGGAAATTACTGATGAGGCATTACGAAATTCAATCGCCGTTTTCAATGAAAATCGAATGTTGCTAAGGCGTTTGTATGATATTAAAAGAGAAAAGCCTTGGTTGATAACTGCTGATGAAGCGTATACTCTAACTCGTTTGGCTGGATTTATGCCGCGTGAGGAACACAACGAGTTACTGTCCTACGTTCTCTCTCTATTACCTGAGCGCCCCTCACGCAAACAGGACCGAATTAGAGTAGTCTTTGAAGGCGGATTCTGCGAACAACCCCCCCTCGATCTCTTGAGAACAATTGGGCGTTCCTGCTATGTTGTTGATGATGACCTTCTCATTGGTCTTCGTTGGATTACAGAAGATATAGAAGCGGGTGATGACCCAGTAGCCGCCCTAGCCCATGCCTACATCGATCAATCATCTTACAGTCCTGTTCAACATGACCTGAATAAGCCAAAGGAAAGGATGCTTCTCGAGCGTGTTCGTGCGGCTGAGGCAGAGGCAGTCATTGTCACAGCCGCCAAGATGTGTGAACCAGGTCTTGAGGAACAAGTGACTTACATCCATATGCTTGAAGCTGAAGGAATCCCATTCTTTGTTAGTGAATTTGAGGAGAACATGACTACCTTTGATCATCTTGAAATTCAGTTGGAGACATTTGTGGAGAACATTCTTTTTGATTAGTGGCTCCAGGCCCTTGGCCGATAGAAAGTGTGAGAGACAATGACAAAAACAGAAATCAACGATGGCATCGTCGGACGTGGGAACCGGGCCGGAGCAGCCATGTTCCGCGAGT
>JASMAJ010000071.1 GCA_030754395.1 Candidatus Thalassarchaeaceae archaeon
ACATTGCTATGGTGGGCAAATATACAGGCTTGTCCGACTCATATCTTTCAGTTATCAAAGCCTTGCAGCACAGCGCTTTTGCAGTAGATCGCAAACTAGTCATCGATTGGATTGAATCAACAAATTTGGACCCTATTGAGAAAACGGAGAAGCATGATGAGGCATGGGCTCTATTGAAGTCAGCTGATGGAATTCTAGTTCCTGGAGGATTTGGTGTTAGAGGAGTAGAAGGCAAGATTGCTGCTGCAAACTATGCTCGTGTCAATAATGTCCCATACCTCGGAGTTTGTCTTGGATTACAAATTGCAACAATTGAGTTCTGTCGCAATGTGCTCGGATTAGAGGGTGCTAATTCGACAGAGTTCGATGAGGACACCCCTAATCCGGCAGTCGTATTCATGCCTGAAATTTCGAAAACTCACATGGGTGGAACCATGCGCTTGGGAACGAAACCAACACCTTTCCTTGTTGATGACTGTAAGATTCGCCGTCTCTATGGTGGTGCTGACCATGTTGATGAGCGTCATCGTCACCGCTACGAAGTCAATCCAGAACTGATTGAGCAAATCGAGGCTGCAGGTCTAGTGTATGTGGGTAAAGATGAGACTGGTCAGCGTTGTGAAATTATGGAATTACAAGACCATCCGTACTTTGTTGGAACTCAATATCATCCAGAGTTCAAATCAAGACCAAACCGACCCAGTCCTCCATTCCTAGGGCTTTTGAAGGCTGCAGTTGGGCAAGAAATCTGAATTATTTCTTCATTATTAGGGCTCCAATTAGGAGTCCCAAGAAGGCGAGTTCTAATTGCTCGTGTACCCAATGCAATTGCATGAACTCAAACCAATGCCCCGGTTGTCCAGCAGCCATCATTCTCAATTGGTCGTTCAAATTACTGAATCTCAATAGTAAATTTAGCCCACTTAGAGCAATTAGATAAATTCCCGCACCCATCTTTGTATTATCCGAATTGATTAATCCCGCTAGATACAATCCAGAAATCAATAAAATTGAAATTATTGTCAATGAGAATACCATCGAATAAATAATCCACTTAAATTCACTATTATATTCAATATGATTCATTAATTCCATCAGTGCAATAATCACAGCAGGCAATACTAGTACTAGAGCGGTTGTTCCAACAATCATACTAGTTGCGGAGTTACTTTCATTCGGCATTTGAGAACCAGAATTAGACATGTTTCCTTCCATCATCAATTATTCATACTGAGTATATCTCTTGAAGTTTGACTAAGCATTGCTAATCAAATGACTACAATAGATATTAAACAAAGTCTAGTCGGATGGCTGTGCTTTCAGTAAGGGGTCTCCACAAAGGATTTGGTTCTGGTGCACAAAGATTAGAGGTCCTCAAAGGAATAGACTTGACTCTTGAAAAAGGAGAGTTAGTAGCACTGATGGGCCCATCTGGTTGTGGCAAATCTACTCTTCTCAACATTATTGGTGGACTGTTAGATGCTGATTCAGGTTCAATCAAATTAAATCAATTCAATTATGGAGTCAATCACCCTAGTAAGTTAGTCGATCTCAGGAGAAATGGTATTGGCTGGATTTTCCAAGACTACCATTTAATTGAGAATCTTTCAGCTTTGGATAATGTCGCTCTTTCTCTCGAGCTTTCTGGGATGTCTTCTATGCAAGCAGAGAAAGAAGCTAGAATTTCACTCGAGAAAGTAGGGCTAGGTGACAGAATTTCATTCAAACCTGATGAATTATCGGGCGGTCAAAGACAAAGAGTGTCAATCGCTAGAGCGATTTCTGGATCACGTCCTGTATTGCTAGCCGATGAACCAACTGGCAATTTGGACATTCAATCAGGAGAGGACATTCTTGTACTCTTCAAGGAACTTTGCTCTAATTCAGGAATTTCTATTCTAATGGTGACTCATGACCCAATTCTCGCATCAAAGGCTGACCGTATGCTTCTCCTTAGAGATGGTACCGTCGCTGCATCTGATATCAAAGAAGCATGGGGGGATGAGGTCTGATGAATTTGAAATCATTACCCGATGCAACTAGAATTGCGATTCTTAGTGCTTGGAGAGGTAGAGCTAGAGGAGCTGCAGTTTTCTCTGGTGTTTTCCTTGCTAGTTTGGTTATCACCACAGTTCTAGCATACGGAGCTGGATTAATGAGTCTGTTTCTCACGACTGCCGTAGAGTATGAGGAATACGATTACCGAGTTGAAATGCACTATCCAATGGATGGTAAGAATCGAACAACCGATGTGTTTGCTTTTGAGTCAATTTGTGAAGATATTTTACTCATTGATGGAGCCACTGATTGTTCAATTACTGCAGGTCTTCAAGGTAGGCATACGGAGAGTTTTTGGGGTCGTGATGTTCCTCAACAAACTCTCGAGTTAATGTCTATAGATGGTCCTGATTCAAATTGGACAAATATAGACCTGTCATGTGCAGAATGTGACGACAATGGTCCACCCACAAATGGGTATAGAGCGGTGCGAATGATAGGTGCTGAAGCATATGATGGCCCCATGTATGAACGCCACTCACAAAGAGTAATTTCGGGAGAATGGCCAACTAGTGGAGCGGATGCAGTTAACAATCGAAGTGTTGTAATTCCAGCTAGTATTGCTAATTCAGCTCAAGTTGATGTTGGTGACACATTTTCGGTTTTTAATTTCACATACAATAGCAATTCAACACTTCCGTGTGAAGAAGTAGATGCAGATGGTAATCCCAAAGAAGCCACAGGATTTTTCCAGTCTGCATATGGATTTGAGAATGAGTATGATTTCTGTAGAGTAACTATTTCCTTAGATGACCTGACTGTTGCTGCAATTTTTGATGATAGATCATACAGTAGCCCACTAATTTCCAATCAACCAGTATATGTCCCTTGGAACCTCCTTACAAGCGAACAGATGGTTGAGTTGATGGCAGGAGATCATACATATCTTGCAGTAACCTTTGACCGGCTCCAATTAGACACCTCAAGTACATCTGCTGCTGAATCTGACCTTCGATCTTGGAAGAACCAGATTGACGGGTATTATGACAGCGACAACGATGGCGTCGATGACATTAGAATCCGTGGAGTTGATATGATTGGTTCGGTGATTTCGTTCTTGCAAATTCTTCTATATTTTGTACAAGCTTTTGATTACATTATTATGATTCCAATTATTTTCCTCAGCCTTAGTGTTCTAATATACGGCCTAATACTTTCCCTTGAACAAAGAAGAAAGGAAATTGCAGTCAACAGAGTGATGGGCGCATCTTCCAAAGGTTTGACACGGATGGTGCTGGCAGAAATGACTGTAATTTCAACAACTGCATGGTTCGCAGGATATCTAATAGCGATTTTTGCAGTTCCATTCATCCTTTCATCAGATGGATTTATGCAATTTGATGTTTCATGGTCCGATTGCTTAGGTCTCAGCAATGGTGAGTGTAACTTAGTAGATATGCCTTCACTAACTTTGAAGTCAACAATTCTGACAGCAGTTTTGACTATTGGAATTTCAGTTGGCTTCAGTTTCTACAGAACTCGAGACTTCCTTAGAACCGAGATTAGTGAAGGAGTTGCCATGGTTTCGAAAGCCGGCCGGTCCTGGTTTTGGCTACATATGTTAGTATTCTTAGTCGGATTAATCGCTTTGCTAGATTATTATTTCGATAAGAGTTCTAGTGTAGACTACAACCTAATCAGTAATGCTATTCTTGATGGATTGATGACAGTCTTTGGGCCATTCTTCCTTTGGATAGGTGGGGCATTAGTACTCGCTAAATTAGGTGCCAAGGGCCCACAATTGATGCAACTATTGCTTTCCAAAACCCCTCTAATCAAGGACATAAAAAGAGGTATTTCAGGTTCAGGATCTGCAGAGGGGGTTGGTCGTCTGGCTTTCATTATCGTACTAACTCTCTCTATTGTTACAATGGCGGCTGTACAAGGATATACGGGTACTGCGGTAGATAAGAAATCAGCTGATTTGAGCGTAGGTTCTGACCTCCAAGTGACGTTCGCAAATCCTATGAATGAATCCGAGGCCATTTCAGTAGTTTCTCAAGCATGGATAGAAGGAGATAGTAATCTAAATCCTGAAATTAATGCTGCAACAGTAATCTCGCTATTTGCTAGTCTTTCTGATGATGAATTCAATTTTGTGACTGTTTGGGTGGTAACTGATGAGGCGGTAGATGTCCTACATTGGTCTAATCAAGCATTACCCGGAAATGATTACCGTACCTCTTTGGATTTACTGAAACAAGAAGGCACATTCACTCATGGTAGCAGCTCAAAATTCCAACTTGATGTAAGTACGGGCAATACTTACTCCTTCGATATGGTGACCAATCCATTCACAGGTGAGACGACGAGTAAATCATTAGTTGATTTGGGTCAACACAGTTGGGTTCCGGGGATGTCTTCCAATGTTGCAGAAAATGTAATTTTCATTGGCGAATCAACTGCTCGTTCTTGGTTGAATAATTCTCCATTCATTAGTGATGATAACATTCAATCTTCAACTTGGTTCTTTAGTCTCGAAGGATTGTTGGAAGAAAAAGACGGAGAGAATCTTGAACAATTATCTATTCTACTTTCAACAAATGAACAGGTTAGTTCGGTAACTGATTGGTCAACTTCACATGATGAGGTCTCAAAGAGTGGTGGTCTAATCTTTGGAACCCCCGGTCTATTGAGTCTACAATTCGTAGTATCCGCCATGGCTGCAGTTGCATCGTCATTTGTTTTCTTAAGTTTAGTTTTGAATCAAAGACGAAAGGAATTAAGCATCCTTCAGGCCATAGGAGCAAGTCCCTCTCAAGTAATGAGATTAGTTCTGTTTGAGATTCTCTCAATCACAATAGTTAGCATGCTTCTTGGTGGCTTGTTGGGAATTGGAATTTCGTATGGATTCAACGGTCTGTTCAACTTGTTTGGACTAATATTCCAGTCTTTCGGTGGTGCCGGAACCCCAATAGATAGGGATTTGATTTGGCCTATTCTAGAATTATTCCAAGTTGGAGGCTTATTGCTTCTATTCGTCTTAGTTGCATTATTAGCAACTACGCGTAAGGCGATTAGTGCGGATCTAGCAACTGTATTGAAGGGTGAGTAAAATGACTGGTGAAGTTCCAATTCTAGAGGCTGACTCCCTTTACCATGTCTATGAGTCTAAGGCTGAAGAAGGCAATGTAGTGGCTCTCCGAGGTCTTTCTGTAAGAGTTAATCCTGGAGAGGCTGTTGCTGTTATCGGGCCCTCTGGATCAGGTAAGTCAACACTACTCAAGTCACTGGGGGGATTAATGGCACCTACTGCAGGAAGAGTCTTCCTTGATGGCAAGGATTTGACTAAGATGCAAGGTACAGATCTTGTGCAACATAGGAGGTCAACAGTTTCCTTCATTTTCCAAGAAGGAAACTTACTTCCTCATTTATCAGC
>JASMAJ010000072.1 GCA_030754395.1 Candidatus Thalassarchaeaceae archaeon
AGGTGGAATTGTAGCGGGTTCAAGCGATGTTCGCACTCATGCCTTGAATCATTCTCGCTCGTGGCTATTATCCGGTAGCCAGCCACCAGGCGTAGCGGCGGCACAAAAAGCCGCAGTTGAGGTATTGATGAGTGAACCTGAGCATCATTCTAGACTCTGGGAAAATACGAATTATTTCCGTGGTGAACTTCAGAATTTGGGTTTTGACACGGGTAAGTCTGAAACACCAATTATTCCAGTAATGTGTGGCGAATCCACTATTGCTAAGGAAATGTCCCTAGAACTAGCAAAAGAAGGAGTGACGGCGGGCGCCATTGTCTTCCCGATGGTGTCTAGGGATGCAGCTCGCATACGTACTCAAATGTCAGCAGGGCTTACTCGAGATGATCTTGAAGAAGTTCTACATCTTTTTGAGAAAGTAGGTCCAAAATTGGGATTAATCTGACTATACTTCATCGACTACTTCAACGACTTGTTCATCAGATTCCTGCTCTTCGTCATTCTTTGGTTTAGGATCTATTGTTCTGGACATTCCTTCAAAGGGCTGCAATCCTCTGTCAATTCTATCCAGAATTCTCCAGCGTGGTGCATAAGAGAGATGGACGTAGAGTGGACCGGGTAAGATTGCACAAATCCATCCTATTTGAGTAATAATCGGATTGATGTCATTTACCATAGAACAGGTGATTATTATCAAACCAATAAATGGAAATGGAAACAGATAACGACGTCTATTCTCCAACCTAATTGGAGGTCTTTTCATAATGTGAGAAATCAAGAGAGATGCCCCGCCAAGTATAGCAGATATTGTAATCACAAAAATTGCCATTACCCCCCAGTCATTTGCGATTTGATTCATTGCGATTGAATCCATCCAACCCGCATATGCAAATGGGAGAATGAGTGTAAGGGAGGTTAGGATTCCGTATAACGCACCGATAAAGAGTGGATGACAAATGGTCATTGGATAGCCAAGGAACATACGGCTCAAGGCCCCTCCCTCTAGCATCAATCGATGATCCTCGTCGAGTTCTTCAACGAACTCACGCCATCCTGCCATCGTCCCTTCGCGATGCGCTTGAAATATGACCGTTGCGCCCCAAAAAATACGTAAAATCAACATTATTATCGATTATAAGAGTTAATTTTCACTTTCTTTGTATCTCTATCCCATTTTGGTTAGTCACTAACAGTATCTCTAATATCTACAGTATCCATGTACGATGAGATTATGATGGGTTCCCTTTCAAGTAAGGTTGAATGGTGGTCGATGGGATGACTGAGGATGAAACATTGTTCACAATAAAGCAGTCAAATCTAGACTCAGGGATGCGGGGAGTTCCTGTTGGAACCTGCAGAACCTCATTTGTTGATCCACTCGAGGGAGTTCACTATGTGGGGTATCCTGTGGAGGACCTTGCTAATCTTGAGGAAGAGGATGTAGTCTATCTTCTGATGAACAAGAGACTTCCAACTGAAGAAGAGTCTGAAGCATTTCGAATAGAGTTGGCTCATCGAGCTATGGATATGCCAACTGGGGCCCTAAGAGTTCTTGAATCGCTTACTCCGGGTAGCGGGCATCCTATGGATTGGCTATCAATGGGAATTATGGCTCTTGGGGCTGCCGATACAACGGGTGATGCACGCACAGATTCAATGAATCTGATTGCTCGAATACCGGAGTTAATGGCTCGCATTTTCTTGCTTCGTGGTGGAAAGAAAGAGAATCTCCAACCTAGTCGGCCCGAACTTGGATTAGTAGAAAATTTCGTTCACATGTTGGGCATAACTGGGGATGAGGCTGAGAGAATGAATAGAGTTCTTCGCTTCTTTTTTATTCTACACCTAGATCATGGAGGTGGTAATTTATCCACTTTTACAGGTAAGGCCGTTGCCAGTGGTCGAGCGACAGTCTATGCATCAATCGCTTCAGCAATGAACGCTCTTTCGGGTCCTCTTCATGGCCGAGCCAACCAAGCTTGCCTTGAGTTTGTTCAGAGAATAGGGACCTCTGATCCAGACGAAGTAGAAGCCTTTGTCCGAGCAGAGTTAGCTGCTAAACGCCCAATTTTCGGTTTCGGACATGGCGTTTTAAGGGCTGAGGATCCACGTGCTCGGCTACTAATTGGATTGGGAGCAGAAGTTTGCCCCGATGATGAAAACTACAAGATTGTCAAGACTCTGAGAGAAGTAGTCCCACCGATACTCATGGAACATCCCAAAATAAAGAACCCGTATCCGAATGTCGATTTAGGTAGTGGTTCTCTCCTTTATGCAATAGGATTCCGCAAACCAGAGTATTTCACTACATTCTTCGGTTGGGCTCGAGTTGCAGGGATTTGTGCTCAGATAATGGATGAAAGGAATGCAAGAGATGGGCGTGGAACACCAATCTATCGACCAAAATACATTGCAAAGAATCAACCACATAGAAGACTAGAGTAGTCATTTACTATGTGTTTTCCCAGATCCTCTATGACCTATGATTCTAGGGCTCCCCCAAGGGACTCCTTCTTCTGCTTGTTTAACCCAACTTTCTTCTGAACCTGACCAGTGCATCCTATTACCTTGTTCTGTTACAATTGAATTCCTGCGTGAATCATCTAGTTCACTCCATTTTGGCAGAGAATCAGAAGCTTCTTTGAAAAGATCCGAGCGCTCTAAGTCTGTTGAGGAATCCAGAATCCTCTTCCATTCGTCATCTAATGGTTGACTTGCCGGACGCATCCAACGAATACTCCCATCCGGTTTTGTCAGCACATCTGGGTTCATATGGTCAGTGACTAATGATAATCCCGCATCTAACATCAAATCCTCAAGTTCTAGTGGTGCAGGCCAAACAAATGCTCCCATCCCCGCTCTTTTCTTGTTTAACCGACTTAGAGCCGCTCCTTTGAGACCCATCGGAATTCCTGGGCTTATCCACCTTGTCCATCCATTCAAGAAGTCTAGAGCAAGTCCCATTGCTGGCATCTCATTACTTCTAGAGTGTCTGATTATTGATGACACAGATGTTCTTGCAAAATGAGGCATCCCCATCATTCTTTTGATTCTCCATATGCCCCAAGGCCTGAGGTGTGGCATGAGTCTCGTTATTGGAAATTTGAATTCAGTGGATTTAGCAACGGATGCGATTTTTGGAGAGAAACTGTAGATAACTGTAGATCTCTCAGGTAGTTCTAGTGGTTCAAGTTTATTTTCAACTAATTTCATCATCTCAGCAATGTGATTTTCATGTTTCTTCTTTGAAACTGGGTGGGGCATCTTGAATTCTATACAAGCAGTTTTTCCTCCTTCTTGCCATGAGTCTGTGAATTTTCTACTTGTTAGCAATTCATCAAATGTCGGAATACCAAGTGATTTTATTTCATCAGTCCCTAGTAATTCTATGCACCGCTCTCTTTTTGATTTACCATTTGGCAATAAGTCGTCATGAAAAATCACCAAGTCTCCGTCTCTATTCATTTTCAAATCAAATTCGACTCCGTCTGAGAATAGCATGCCATGTTCGAGGGCTGCTACAGAGTTCTCAGGTGGTTGCTGCCAATCCATGATATGCATGCGAGAACAAAACAGCCCAAAAACACCCACCCACTCAAATCTTACGCTTCCCCAATGCTCAAACCCCTTCAGGTGTACCGAGACCTAGGTAGCACCATGGCCGAGACAGTAGAATTAGACCGAGCATCAGACCCGCAAGCAGTACGAGGATACGCCTTCTATGATTGGGCGAAATCATCCTTTGAGACTTCAGTAACAACAGCAGTACTACCTGCGTGGTTTGCATACCTATTCCTGAAAGCCAACGGATTGGAGACCGAGATCCTCGGTAAGGATATGACTTCAGATGCTGTGTGGTCCTTTGCAGTAACCATCGCTGCATTACTAGTCGCAATCGCTAGCCCCTCTTTGGGTGTTATTGCTGACCGACGTGCAATCAAGATGTGGTGGTTAAGAATACTCACTTACTTGGGAGCCGGTTCAACTCTTGCTCTTGCTTTTGCTCCAGTTTTTGATATCTCAATGCAATGGGTATGGATATTCGTTATGTTCCTTCTCGCAAATATTGGACTGAATGGTGCTGGTGTATTTTACAATGCACTTCTTCCACATATGGGGACCGATGATGAGATGGATGGGATATCCAACAAGGCCTTCGCCTATGGATATCTAGGTGGCGGGCTCCTTTTACTCATTCACCTAGTAATGGTCATGATGATTGTTGATGAAAATGGTTCTAACCCAGACTGGGTAATTCCGTTTGTTATGGCATCTTCGGGTGCTTGGTGGATGGGTTTTGCTTTACTCACATTCAAGTATGTACCCGAACCTCCTATTGAAAATGAAATGGAGAGTCTCGGAGTAGCAGATTCTGCTAGACTCGCTTTTAGTGAACTACGCAAGACGTTTGGCCAAGTTGATAGATTCAAGACACTATTTGTCTACATGCTAGCATACTTCTTCTTTATTGATGGAATCAACTCAGTAACAGCTCTTGCTGGCATATACGGAATTACAGTATTAGGTTTGACTACTACTGCCCTAATAGCTACCATCTTAGTTATCCAATTTGTTGCTGCACCTTGTGCCATAGGATTCACCAAATTGGCTGAGGCCACTAGCACGAAGTATGCGCTAACACTATCTTTAGTTGGATGGGTCATTGTTGTCCTTGGTGCACTTTCGTTTGCTCCATTAGCTCTCGATGCACACGATGATTATGATATTCAATTTGATTGGAATGGTGAGACTTCGATGTATGATATTACTACTGGCGACAATGCCTATGGTTTGGGGCTGTCTGTCGATGACTCAGAGCAGGATTGGGTTACTTCTTGGGCTGACGTCATGCCGGTTCACATTGATGATGATTATACTGAAAGAGTGATCTATGCCTTCAATGATCCATCTTCGGATGAGCATTCAGCAACCTCAACGGATACAGACCAAATATCTGCTTTCATCGCAGATTTCGGAGATAGTAATAGGTTCAGTGTTAGTGTCTCTGGTGGCTCATTAGATGAAAGTACGGGACTTGGAGTTGATCACCCAACAAGTCTGGGAGATGGTCCTCTCGATTCAATTCCTGAAACAGTCAGAGAATTCGTTTGGGAGCCACTTGGTTTCAACGTGATGTTCCAATTCCTACTCCTTGGTTGTATGGCTGGAGCTCTTCTTGGCGGCTCACAGGGACTTGCTCGTTCTATGTTTGGACAGATGGTCCCTGAAACTAGAAGTGCAGAATTCTTCGGCTTCTTCGGCTTCTTCGGAAAGGTTGCAGCATTGCTAGGACCGATGATTTATGGAATAATGACCGTGACTTATGACAGTCGAGTAGGTGTTGCAAGTCTGTGTGTTTTGATTATCATAGGTACTGTGATGATGCGCTATGTCGATGTAGATGCAGGTCGAGCCGATGCTCAGGCTGAAGATGCA
>JASMAJ010000073.1 GCA_030754395.1 Candidatus Thalassarchaeaceae archaeon
ATCTGATTCTATACGTGATTGCCTTTCTGGATCAATATTTACCAATCTCGCTTCCTTATCTAATTCTTGGCGGAATCGACTTAATGGCAGCCCTGCGTCAAGAACTCGTCTGACTTTCTCACGATAATGCTCATGTTCAGGTTCAACACCAGACCACCAACGCCAACCTATTGATAATGGGATAGCCAACAAGAGAGGTGTAACTAACACAAGAATCGCAATCAAGAGCGACTCAAGGTGGGGGCTCACGGCCTAACCGTACTAATCAACATCAAGAAGGAAACGGTACAATGAGTACACAAAGCCTTGTTGGCAGGGGTAATTGCAATCTCCACAGATACCAAACTTGATAGATTACCCTTTTCTAGGTAATTCTGATGGATGAATATTTGATAGCAGAAGCACATTGCGATGGACCTTGTGGAGTATATGACCCTGCGAGTGCTAGAATTGCAGCTGAGGCTGTTCAGTCGATGACAAAAAAAATGGTAGCATTAGAAAATCCGATGTCGAATGGTAATGATGGACAATTTGTGGCTTATCTGAACACAATGTCTAGATATGCAGCAATTAAGGAAGAAGAAGCACAGAAGTGTAAGGACGAACTATTGGTCCTATGGACAGATTTCTTTAAGCCGCAACATCTTGAAGTCAATCCAAATCTTCATGATACATTCTGGCAAGCTGCTAAGTTGTGCAGTGCATGTAAAGTTGAGGTTTCAGAGCAACACGCACAAGAACTGATGGATGCAGTTGAGGCAATCCACAACATTTTCTGGGCAACTAAAGGTCGGGACGTTCCATGGATTCGGGCTTCATGAAAGTAAAAGTCACTGGCAACTCAATGTGGCCTACTTTAGTTGATGGCGAAATTGCTAAGTTTGGAAAAGAAGAAGAACTTGATTATTTTACAGGACAAATTATTCTTGCAAAACATCCTTTGAAATCAGAATTATTAATGATAAAAAGGATTCACTCAATTAATGAAGAAGGAATCTTCCTAGTCGGGGATAATCCAGACCCTACTGCTAGCGAAGATAGTCATAACTTTGGCCGTATTAGCGAAAGTGATATCATTGGCACATATGTAAACAATTGAGACTGTAAGAGTGAAATGTTGATGATGCGAATTACGCTCAAAATCACATGGCGCGAATCGCTGTAACTGATGGGATGGATGCAAGGGCCATTCAGAACTTAGTAGAGATGGGGAATGAAGTGATAGAAAAGCACTACTCAAAGGAAGAATTAGAAAAAGGTGCTTTAGCTAAATTCGATGCCGTAATTGTTAGAAGTGCAACGAAAATGACTTCTGAAGTTATAGCAGCCTCAGATGCTTTGACTTTTATCGGCAGAGGAGGGGTAGGGGTAGACAATATTGACATAGAGGCTGCAACAAGTCATGAAATTGTTGTCTGCAACACTCCAAGGGCATCAACACATAGTGTAGTCGAGTTAACTATCGGGCACCTACTTGCATCTTGCCGGCACATTACCCGAGGCGACAGGGGGCTACGTTCTGGATTATGGGAAAAAAAATTACTTCGAGGGTCAGAACTTTCTGGGAAAAGATTGGGTTTTATTGGATTTGGGAGAATTGCACAGGGTGTTGCTAATATTTCTAATGCGTTTGGTATGGAATGCCATGCATATGACCCCTATCTACCCAAAGAAATTGCAAAACAATTCAATTGTACACTCCATGATGATGTAGATTCAATTTTCAGTTTATGTACACACATTACTATTCATTGCAACTTATCTGAAGAAACTCATCACCTAGTAAATAGAAATCGGATTGACATGATGTCCGGTGTTGGAGCGGACGGTGTTACTTGCGGCAATCACATTGTCAATTGTGCACGAGGCGGTATTGTTGACGAAAATGCTGTGCTTTCGGCATTAGAATCAGGTCAGCTCATGACTGCTGCTCTCGATGTTTTTGAAGTAGAACCTGCTGGAAATAATCCTCTATTACAGCATCATAATTTCCATGGTACGCCGCATATTGGTGCGGCAACTGCTGAAGCCCAATCGCGCATAGGTAGTGAAATGGTGACACTATTGAGAGATCATCTTGACGGTTTGAAACCACATTCTGCGCTTAATTGAATGCAGTAGTTTATTTCCTAAACCCGTATTGTCAACACGATGAGGGCTTTCGTCACAGGGGCCACGGGCCACGTCGGCGGGAATCTAGTAAGAGAATTGCTTGAACGAAACCACGATGTAAAATGTCTAGTTCGCTCAGACACACGGGCAATAGATGGATTGAACGTTGAATATGTCAAAGCGGACTTATTGAAAAAGGATGAATTGAAACCTTTAATGGATGATTGTGATGTTGTATTTCATAGCGCTGCTTTCGTTGCTGTAGAGAAGGTAAAAGAAGAATTAATGTGGAAAATAAATGTTGAAGGGACTCGAGCTGTGTGCGATGCAGCAGTCGATTCCAATATTTCTAAATTAATTCATTTCTCTAGTGTTCATGCATTTAATCAGCATCCAACATCAGAACCATTGACTGAAGAGAGGCCTTTAGTCACAGATCCTAAAGCAGCACCATATGATAGAACAAAAGCGGCATCGCAAGAGATAGTGTATGAAGCAAATAATCGTGGCCTACCCAGTAACATTATTCACCCAACTGGAATTATAGGGCCCTTTGATTACAAACCAAGTCGAATGGGTCAAGTAATAATCAATATCGCAAAAGGAAGAATGCCATTTACTCTGAATACAGGATTTAATTGGGTTGATGTAAGAGATGTATGTCATACTGCTGTGAATTGTGTAGAATTTGGAAGACCCGGTCAGAATTATCTAACACCAGGATCATGGGGTTCAATGAAGGAAATCTCGGATTATGTTTCAAAGGAAATGGGAGAAAAGAAATCATTTGTCAATGCTCCATTTTGGACTGCCTATCTCGCATTACCATTTGCAGGAATGAAATCTAAAATCACCGGCCAAAGGCCTTCTTTTAGCAAAGGTAGCCTTCATGCATTAGCTGTGCAGTGCAAAGAAATCCCAGGTTCATTGGCTAACAATGATTTAGACCATTCTCCAAGAGGCCTCGAAGAAACAATTAGAGACACTACCCGTTGGTTGATTGATAGCGGTTTGGTGCGTGATTGAGTGTTTCTTTCGTATTCTAACTTTGAATTATTCACATTTTGTTGGATTTGTTTAGCTATAGCGGTATTCATTACACTATTTTTCTTGAAAGCCCCATATGGAAGGCACAACAGACCAGGATGGGGGGCTAAAATTAGTGCCCGCTCCGGTTGGATAATTATGGAATCAATTCCTGCAATTTTACTTTCTGTATTTTTATATTTAGGAAGTAATAGGGAACCTGTAGTACTTCTTTTTTGGGCTATGTGGACGGCACATTATGTCAATAGAGCGTGGGCATGGCCGTCAAGAGCAAAAATCTCAGGTAAAAAAATTCCAATAAGTATCGTCATCATTGCTTTAACGTTCAATTCAATCAATACGTGGTTAAATGGCACTTGGATTTTTGAAATGTCGCCAGAATATGGGAACTCTTGGTTTTTCGAACCAAGGTTCATTATAGGATTTATTATATTTATATCCGGCATGATTCTGAACATCAGGTCTGATGATATTTTATTTGCTCTGCGAGATGATGGAACAACGGGATACAAAGTCCCATACGGAGGGGCGTTTGAGAGAATTTCCTGTCCAAATTATTTAGGAGAAATAATTGAATGGATAGGTTGGGCGATTGCAACTTGGTCTCTAGCTGGTTTGGCATTTGCAATTTGGACATTTTGTAATTTAGCTCCACGTGCTATTTCCCATCATAAATGGTACAAAGATAATTTTAGCGACTATCCCTCAGACAGAAAGGCACTAATTCCTTGGATTCTCTAATTAAATGAGTTTGTGCATTCTTACTAATGAATCCGCGAGTAATGAAATTTCATCTGGTATTGATATATTAGAAATTTCTGAATTTAATGAAATTCCAAGATCTTTCTTTTGACGCCAGACATTAGAATTAAATTCCATAATTGAATCAGAAAGAGATACCCATTTCCCCATATCTAAATCATCAGTAATTTTCTCCATCAGCCTAGGGAATGTATCAATTTCTGTTGAAGATTTACCATATAGGGTTGTAGAGAGGTGATGAGTGAAGAAGGGACATATTGGAGAAAAGGCAGTTAATGTGTCACGGACAATACGATGGATTGTCCAAGCAGCAGCAGCATCATCTTCGTAAAGTCTAGATTTTACCATTTCAAGCCAATGACTAGGAAATATTCCGGTGGAGAAATTTTTGATTGATTGAGCTGCATTGTAAATATCAATGTTATTCCATGATTTTTCGACATCAACCATCATGCTATTGAACTCGGAAAGAATCCATTTGTCTTCGGGGTGTAAATCTTCAGAGAGAGCCTCAAGATCATCGGGTACTTCGAACTGACTGGCAAACCTAGCTACATTGAATATTTTTGTAAGAACACCGAAATATTTCTGTTCAATCTCTTCAGGATTTATGTGGAAATCATCACCAACTTGCGCATCGCAGGCTTTCCATAATCTGAAACATTCAGAACCAATTTTATTCGCCTTTAATTGTACTGATTTGTCTGGGCCTCGAATTTTCCAAGAACCAGTTCTACCTTGAGCTCCGCATTCGAGAACAGAATCAGCATCGATACCATTGCCTAGGGATTTTGACATTTTTCTACCCCACGGATCCATACCTAAACCATCAATCCAAATATGTTCAAATCCGGGCTTGTCAAGAAGAAGGGTACTCTTGAGTAAAGTGTAATACAACCAAGTTCGAACTATCTCTTTCCCTTGAGGGCGGATACCAGTGGGAAACGATTTGGAAAATACCTCGTCATCATTCAGATACCCTGAAACGAATAGATTAGAATTAGACGAATCCATCCAAGTGTCGAATACTTTTTCCTCGCCTATAATATCACCAATAGAGTTTTTCAAATCATCCCAAGAACCTATGTCCTCTCGAGAGACACGATTCAAGACTCGACTACCTGAGGGAGGGGGTTGCCTCCATGGTTGAACATAGACTCCAGATGGAGGCACAATAACACACATATCGTCAGCAGAGTACCATATTGGCACCTCAGTATGGTACCAACGTCGCCTACTGATTGGCCAATCAATACTGATATTATCCATCCAATCAATAAGGTACTGTTTGTTTTTAGGGGGATGAAATTGGATAAGGTCAACTAATTCTTTCATTCGGTCCTGAATATGAGTTTGACGCACATACCATTCCTTTAAGAGAATAATTTCTACAGGATTTTTTCCCCGCTCACTAACAGGAACTTCCTGTTCTTTTTCGACTATCGAAGTTACCCTTTCATCTTCTTGAAGGTCTTCTATT
>JASMAJ010000074.1:0-5035 GCA_030754395.1 Candidatus Thalassarchaeaceae archaeon
AAGGTATCTGTTCAAAATGGAACTGTAGCCTTTGGTTCTGCTTACTACAATTGGGGGATGTCCGTTCCATATATGCAAAAGACAGGGTTGAATTTCACTGATATCTACGAGCATTGTGCTGCTGATGACCAAAAAGCACTCTCTAAGAAAGCACCAGTGCATGAGGTCCTATTGGATATGTCAGTCGATAAACTGCCTTCTCCTCTTGTAGCCCAGAAATATCGAATTCCTAATATCTGGCAGGGCGACTTAGAATCTGTGGAAGGTAAGGCGATGATGGAGTGTGATTCTTCAGGTCCTCTTTCATTGATGATTACCAAAATTTGGATGGACCCCCATGCTGGTGAAGTTGCAGTAGGGCGCGTATATTCAGGTTCGATAAAGCATGGAGAATCTTTGTGGGCAATTGGTGCTGGTAAAGCAGAGCGAGTTCAACAAGTTAGTATGATGGTCGGAAGTGACCGAATTCAGGTTCCTGAAGTTAGTGCAGGTAACATTGCTGCAATTACAGGTATCCGCAGTGCTGCTGCTGGTGTTACAATCGCTCGGGACAAAGATGCCGAGCCATTCGAAGCAATACGACACTACTCCGAACCGGTTGTTACTGTCGCTGTAGAACCCAAGGCAATGAAGGATTTGCCTAAGTTCATTGATGCTCTGCGCGGTCTTGCTAAGTCGGATGCTTCTCTACAAGTTTCAACTAATTCTGAAACCGGGGAGGCTTTACTTGCTGGAATGGGCGAACTTCACCTCGAGATTACAGTTTATCGACTTGAAGAAGAACAAGGGATCAAAGTACATGTAAGTGAACCAATCGTTGTTTACCGCGAATGTATCCAGTCCAATAACGAAGGTCATGCTTTCGAAGGTAAGTCTCCAAATCGACATAACAGATTCTATATTGAGGCTGAACCACTTCCTGATGAAGTAATCCAAGCACTTCGAGACGGTCATTTTGGCGATGGAACAGTTCGAAATAAAGATGCTAAAGAAACAGGGAACAAATTTGCTGAATTTGGCATGAATAAGGATCTGATGCGAAAGATATATGCTATCAAAGGGACCAATGTTCTTGTCAATGACACAAAGGGTATTCAGAATCTTCACGAAACCCGTGAATTAATTATTGAGGGATTCAACGAGGTATGTAAGAAAGGCCCGCTTGCAGAAGAGCCATTGATGGGTGTTATGATGCGGCTAGTCGATGCTAAGCTGCACGAGGATGCAATACACCGTGGCCCTGCTCAAACAATCCCTGCTGTTCGTAGTGCTTGCCGTGGTGCTCTCATCCGCTCCCGTCCAGTAATTCTTGAGCCAATACAGAACATTCGAATTGACGCGCCTAACGATGTAATTGGCGGTGTCACCCGAGAAGTTACCAATAGACGCGGGGTCATAGAAGACATGCCTGTTGATGGTGCAACTGCTTCTGTAATTGGTAAGATGCCAGTAGCAGAAGGCTTCGGCTTCTCTAATGATATCCGAGCAGCAAGCCAAGGACGCGCAATTTGGAATACTGAGAATGCCGGTTTTGATATTCTTCCAATGAGTTTGTTTGAAAAGATTGTTGGCGAAATTCGTGAGCGTAAGGGACTCAAGCCAGAAGTTCCTGGTGAAGATTACTACTCTGATTGATTTCAACGATGCTTTGTATGTCTAAAGCAGGAAACTAGGTGATCATCTACCATGCCGGCGGCTTGCATCATTGCGTAGCATGTTGTTGGGCCAATGAAGGTAAATCCGAGTTTCTTGAGTTCCTTACTCATCTTAATGCTTGAATCAGTCGTAACGTCGACATCCTCCCATCTTTCTCTGTGATTAATGACAGGCTCTCCATCAACGAAGGACCAGAGGAAAGTAGCAAAGGCGTCCTCATCAGTTCCGAAGTGCTCGATAAAGGCGCGAGCATTATTGATTGCCGATTTGATTTTGGCGCGATTACGAATAATTCCAATATCTCCTACGAGCCGCTCTATATCTTCATCTTCGTAATTGGCAATTATACTAGGGTCAAACCCATCGAAGGCGATTCGGTAATTTTCCCGTCGACGAAGAATTTGAATCCAAGATAATCCAGCTTGAGCCCCTTCGAGAATAATTTTTTCGAATAATCTGCGCCCATTATAGTTTGGAGTGCCCCATTCTTTGTCATGGTATTCTTGGTACAATGGATCACTGGTGAGAAAGCAACGAGTTGTTTCTTTCATAGTTCGCAATCCTATTCTGAAATCACATTAGTTTATGCGGACTAGTTGGAAATCTGTAATGTCTCGTAAGATGTCTACAGCAGGCGACTGTTCTAGAGAATCCAGACAGCCATGTGCCATCTTGTGGTGGTGTAGTGCTCTATCGAGAGCGTATTGAATTGAACCATTGTCTTTGAGTTCGCTGACAGCTAAATCTAATTCTTCACTATCTTCTCTAGTTCCAAACAACTTTCTGAAATTTGGCATATCTGCACCACTTTCTAGTGCATGAATTGCTATCAAGGTCATTTTCCCTTGTACAATGTCTGAACCAGCGGGTTTGCCTAGAGTTTCAGTGTCACTAGTCATGTCGATATAGTCGTCCATTATTTGGAAGCAAAGACCAAGATTTAGACCCCATCTGGCCATCAATTCGATTGTTTTATCATCAGTACCGGCTAAAATAGCACCCGTTTCCGAACAAATTTCAAACATCGCACTTGTTTTCCCCTTAATCATCTCAATATATTCTTCTTCACTAACATGACTTCTGGATTCGAATTCCATATCTTCTTGTTGCCCTTTTGCAACCATTCGAACCATATATCCAATTGCTCTGATAATTCTGGCCAGATCAGAGCCAGGTATGTGTTTTGATTCCCCCAGCATTTCGAAACCTATCGCCAACATTGCATCACCAGCACAGATAGCGGTGGGCTCGTCAAAATGAATGTGAACTGCGTCGAGACCTCTACGAATTGGATCTTGGTCCATGATATCATCATGAATAAGTGTGAAGTTATGAATAATTTCGATTGCTGCGCCCAATGTATAGTGCCCCTCGTGTGCATTCCCAACAGCCTCTCCAACTAAACGGGGAAGAATAGCTCTCAATCTCTTCCCCCCACCTTGGAAAAGATGGACCATCGCGTCATGGAGATTCTTTTGGTCCATCCGACTCAAACTTTCCATAATTTCGGTTTCTACTCTATCTCTATGCTGAATTAGTGCGGCAAGGACATTCGCAGCAGAATCATCAGGATGTGCAACAGACAATTCACCACACCTGATTATATCTGGTTGTGGGTTTTTGATAATGTCATCGATGCTACTACCACTAGGGAAAAAATTAGCAATAATTTGCTCAAACCAAGGTGCAATCAATTGATTCTTCCATCGCCCTTTATGTCCCAACATGTTTGTCAACTCATCTCGACTTATCCATTCAGCAGCCTGAATCTCATTTCTATTATAATTCAATTCAACATCGGCCTTTACAATCATGACATGATCTATTTCACGTTCAATCCATTCATCATTCCAACGGCATTGGTATTCAAAACGTCCAATGTGATGAAAATCCCAACTATTGGTTATACTTCTTGATATGCCAAGTTCCTGTTCCAGTTTTCTTCGAGCCGCCTCTTTAACACCATCAACAGCATCTCGATTTTCTCCCTCAATATCAAGAGGATGACTGCAGCAAGAATTTGCCCAAACACCTGGAAATGTGATTTTCTCACTAGATCTTTGTTGGACAAGTAGTTTACCTTCTGAGTCAAAAATCAATACGCTAAATGCCCTATGAAGTGAGCCTTCTGCATAATGACTATCAAGTTTTGAAATATTGCCAATTACATTATCATCCGAATCAACAAGTAAGCATTTTTCTTCCATCATTAGCGACTGAGTTTCCTCGTACTCATTGAGGTGTTCCTTTTCACTAGTCATTGACGTCAAACATGGCGAGGTGAACTCACCATATAATCGAAATGGACGTTATGCTGTCACTCTAGTGCCGATTGTGACTCCATTTTCTATGAGGTCAATAACTCGTTCAGGTTTTCTTCCATCAATTAACCAAACATCATTAACACTCTGAGCAATTAATTCTGCACTATTGACTTTGAGAAAGATACCACCGGTAACATCCATTTCACCTTGATGTAATCCTTGTAGGACATCCCCTATTTTCCAAGTATCAATCAATTCCGCTTTCGGGTCATTAGGGGGAGCAGTCATTACTCCTTCTGTATCTCCTAGTAGAAATACAACATGAGATATACCTTCAATTTCTTTTGCGATTCGTACCATCAGATCATCACCTGATAATATACCAAATTTTTTCGGTTCGTTACAGTCAACCACATCTCCGAATGTGATATTGATTGAATTTGGATCAATCTTTGAAAAACGGGTCAAATCACCTTCAAAATCAGGCCCAGTTCCATTGGCCCAGATGGAGGGTGGGTGAGATTTTGTCTTACTACCATTTTCTGCCAATGATTGACAAATTATTGAATTAAGTAATTCCATATCATTTCTTACTTCACTAACTGCTGCAATTTGTTGATTAAGAATAGAGCCATCGGCTCCTAATGCTAACCTCATTTTTTTTGCTTTTAAGTGTCCGAATGAGCCAGCGCCATGGACAATAGTAACATGATGATTTTGGGCTAATAAAATAGACGTAGTCTTAGCGAGGTTGTTTATTGCTTCTCTATTCGCGGACATCATTTTGTCTTTGTTTGTAATCAGCCCGCCACCAAATTTGATCAGTAGGTGCGCCATTGTTTCATTTACTCGAAGGGGTTTGTATCTTTGTACTATGTGTTGAATTGATACTGAATATTCAATGGAGAGGTTCATGACAGGATTGATGTTCCAACAGTTATGTCTGATGATTCCGAGATTGCCAACTTTCAGCGTTGGCTTCAAAATCGACTGGACCAATTATCACATATTGACGATTTGAATGAGCGCACTAGATTAGAAAAAAGGATTCAAAACGCGATTCAGGAATGCATAGATTACCGTACAAGTTTGGAAGTTATTTCTCAGGTTCAAGA
>JASMAJ010000074.1:5045-5311 GCA_030754395.1 Candidatus Thalassarchaeaceae archaeon
TAGTTCGAGAAAATCCTGTTAGAATAATTTCACAAGATTCTATCTCTAGCCCAAGTGTTATCGATGGGAAATGTAATTCCTGTGGAGCCGTGATGGCTGAAGACTTACAATTCTGTCCTATTTGCGGAAAATATGAGTAATCACTCTTCTTCATCTTCCCATCGAGCTCGGGCAAGAATATATTCTGAATTATCATTATCTATTGCTGTAATATATTGCGGTGGAACTGAATCTACAAGGTAGACAGTTATTCCAGCATGCCAGAT
>JASMAJ010000075.1 GCA_030754395.1 Candidatus Thalassarchaeaceae archaeon
GAAGCAGAGGACCATGGATATTCACCTGATATTTGCGGTTATGTCAAGGCAGACTATGCAATTCAAGCGAAAGGGGGAGAACACCCCTTAGGGAGACTACCAAAACCTGGATTGGCTTTGTTGACAAATGCCTGTAACACCTATCTGAAATGGGGTGAAATCTGGGAGAGAATGTTCGAAACACCTCTCTTCACCCTAGATGTACCCGGCACACGTGCTAGAGGGACTCAAACTTGGCCTGGTGACCCTCAATTCGAGAGTGAGAAGCGATATGTTAGAGCTCAAATTGACGAATTAATCCAAACCTGTGAAGAAATTACAGGAAAAGAATTCGATATTGAACGACTCAAGCAGAACCTTGAGTATTCAAACAGAATGTCTGCTGCTTGGAAGGGTATTCTTGAGTGTAACAAAACCGGTCCGGCAGTTTTCAATGCTCTATCAGACGGAACTGCATATCTTGGTGTGAATAACATCTGGCGTGGAACAGAAGAAGGCGCTGTTTATTTCGAGCGATTACTTGAAGAAAAACGCTGGATGAATGAGAATAATATAGGTGTCGCAGAGGAAGAAAAGCATCGACTTGCCTTCATTGGAGTGCCATGTTATCCAATCTTCAGAGAGTTTAATGAATTATTCACAGATTGGGGTGGAGTTTTCGTAATCTCAACCTATCTTTGGTTTGCCTCAGGTGGCAATAACCTAGGTGTTCAGTATGATCTTGAAGACCCTCTGGAATCTCTTGCAGAAGTTACTCTAATTCACGTACGTGATGCAATGGACTCGATGTTCCATCCCGAACAGGTTCTCTTTGATAACTTGGAAGAGTTCGGAATAGAAGGCGTTGTTTATCATCCAATAAAGAGTTGTAGAACTACATCTACTGGGCTTGCAGATAATCGCCGTGAATTGATGGAGAAAACCGATTTACCAAGTCTTTTCATTGAATCTGACATGATGGATAGAAGAGTTGTTTCAGTGGCTCAAATGAAGAATCGAATTGATGCTTTCTTTGAAGGAATAGAGATGAGGAAGGCTGCACGTCTACAGGAGGCTGCACAATGATTCACACTGCAGGGGTTGATGTCGGCTCAACACAGACAAAGGCAGTCATCATTGACGAACAACGAGGTATCATAGGTCGTTCACTTATTGATACGGGTGCAGATGTTGTCCTAGCGGCGGAAAATGCCTTTCGAATTGCCCTAGACGATTCTACTCTAAATGCTGATGATATTTCTTATGTTATCGGAACCGGATATGGCCGTTATAAAGTATCATTCGGGGATGATCAAGTGACTGAGATTTCCTGCCATGGTCGTGGCGCAGTACATATGTTTCCTGACACTAGAACGGTATTAGATATGGGCGGTCAGGACACAAAAGCAATTGCCGTAAGCGACACTGGAGAAATCGTCGATTTCTGTATGAATGACAAATGTGCAGCAGGAACTGGACGCTTTCTTGGTGCTGCCTCTAGTGCACTTGACATTCCACTGAGTGAATTAGGGCCAACCGCTCTTCGAGCAACACGTCCGGTCAGAATAAGCACCACTTGTACTGTCTTCGCCGAATCAGAAATTCTCTCTTGGCTCGGCAAAGGGAAGAAGATTGAGGATATCCTCATGGGGGTTCATCAATCAATTAGTTCGAGATCTATTGGTCTGCTTAGAAGAGTTGGGATTAATGACAAAGTCACATTCACAGGAGGGGTGGCTAAGAATTTAGGAATGATACATGTTCTCAATGAAAATCTTGGTCTTGAAATTAATGTCAGTGAGGACTCACATTACATGGGAGCCTTAGGTGCTGCATTATTCGCTATGGACAGAGCTCTCTCTCCTCCAGAGGTGGTCGCTTGAGTCTAGTTGCAGGTATCGATGTAGGTTCAACCTACACGAAAGCAGTTCTACTTGACGAAGAAGATAACATAGCCAGCAGAGCAATGAAATCGACTGGATTCAAGTTGGGGCAGGCTGCCCAATCAACCTTTGAAGAGGCGTTGAAGGAAATTGGAGCAAGTGAATCGGATGTTGATTATGTGATTTCTACAGGTTATGGTCGTCATCAAGTCGAATTCCGCGATGTTACAGTCACTGCTCTGACATCCGCTGTTCGAGGTGCAAACTGGTTTTTTCCAGAAACACGAACGGTTCTCGATATTGGAGGTCAAACGATGAAAGCAAGTAAGCTCGATGAGCGAATCAAGGTAAAATCATTCAGACTTAATGACAAATGTGCTGCAGGAACTGGTGCTTTTCTAGAAAAAACGGCTCGTTACATGAATTTCAGCACGGAAGAAATTGGACCTCTTGCAGCCACTTCTACAGTACCTGTTGAAATTTCAGGGGTTTGTGCTGTTTTCGCTGAATCAGAAGTTATCAATCAACTTTCGATAGGTTCGGCTCCATCTGATATTATGAACGGTGCCATGCACTCTCTTGTAGGGCGATCTCTTCAATTAATGAGAAGGGTGAAGATGGAGCCAGATTATACATTGATTGGAGGGATTATGAGATTCCCAACAATGGTTGAAGCACTAACTGAAGGCCTAGGGGATGGAGTGAACGTCCCTGAAGGAGATTTAGTTCAGTATACAGGAGCTCTAGGTGCTGCAACATTAGCACGACAAAGATTGGTAAAAAGAGGAGGCTGACAATGAGGCTACCTCTCTCTACGGGATTGGATGAGGAGGAAATTTCCTCAGATGGTTGGTTGAAGCAATTCACTGCTTCAGAACCACGGCTTTCTGAGATGCGTCTGCTATTCGAATCATTAGGTAAAGAAGTGCGGCTTGAAAAGGAAGAAAATATCACCCAAGAAGAGGTATGTGAAGCTTGTATTGATGCACGTTCCGATGTGGTTTGGACTATATGGACAAGAGAAGTAACTGATACTGAATTCGATGATGAGTCCGAATATGTTCGGACATCAGATAGAGAGCCCATAGGGCTTACACAAGACGAGGGGGTTAGTGTGAACCGTACAATTACTTCACATAAATTGGACTCAATTCTTGTAATTGAAATCAATAACCCACCTGTTAATATTGTAGATTCTAAGGTAATTGATGCATTACTGTTGGCCTTTGAACAGGCTGAGGCGGATTTAGATTGCCGAGCCGTAATAATCACTGGAGCAGGGAATAAGGGATTCAGTGCTGGAGCCTCGATAGAAGAGCATCTACCAGACCAGGCACCCGCCATGATTGAGGGGATGACGGTATTATTGGAATGTCTAGAGAGGACTCCTCTACTTACTCTAGCGGCTATTCATGGCATTTGTCTTGGAGGTGGAGCTGAGGTTGCTCTAGCCTGTGATTTGATTATTGCAACCGATGATTGTAAAATTGGTATTCCTGAAATTACAGTAGGTTGTTATCCTCCTTTCGCCATGTTGCAACTACCATCTATGGTTGGTATGCGTAGAGCCAAACAGATGATTCTTTCAGGCACCCCTATCTCTGGTTCACAGGCAGAGAAAATTGGACTTGTGAATAGTTGTACAACATATGATTCATTGATGGATGAGTCTTTAGAAATGCTAGCCTCAATACTATCCAATCCTCCACAAATAGTTGAGGTGGCATTAAGAAAACTCAGATCTTTGGATATCCAATCTGATAGAACTACTAACCGAATAATGGGAGAAGGATTTCTTGAAGACTTGGTAAAACACCCTGATTATATTGAGGGATTGACTGCTTTCCTTGAGAAGCGTAACTCAGAATGGCAACCCGAAAGGTCACCCTACAAAGAGAGAGGTGATTGATTGCAAAAGTTACAGAATCAATTTCATATTACTGGTTGGGAACTAGTTGAGATTGGCACGCCACCTAGGATGAGGGAATGGACTCTAGATGCTTCGGAATTATTGCCAGATGAAGCACTTGTCGAAGTAGCAGGTTGCGGTGTTTGCCACACAGACTTAGGTTTCCATTATGATGGAGTGCGCACAAAACATCCTCTTCCTCTAATTCTTGGACACGAAATTTCAGGTAAAGTGGTAGCAACTGGAAATTCCTCAAAGAATTGGTTGGATTCTGATGTTGTTATTCCCGCAGTTCTTCCTTGTGGAACATGTGACGATTGCAATAATGGCAGGAGTAATGTTTGCCGTAGTCAGGTAATGCCTGGAAATGAC
This sequence comes from Candidatus Thalassarchaeaceae archaeon, assembly GCA_030754395.1. Taxonomy (GTDB): domain Archaea; phylum Thermoplasmatota; class Poseidoniia; order Poseidoniales; family Thalassarchaeaceae; genus MGIIb-O1. The sequence goes on from JASMAJ010000075.1 coordinate 4,144, forward strand.
ATAGACGGGGGATTCGCGACTCATATCCGAGTACCATCTCAATGGTTGGTTCCTGTTCCAAATACCTACAACGGGGACTTGGCTTTACTCTCAGTAGTCGCCGACGCTGTGAGTACACCTTGGCAAGCTATTCTCAGAGCTGAGGTCACGGAGGGGGATGTCTCAATTATTGTTGGATGTGGTGGTGTCGGTGGTTATTGTGCTCAACTCGCTCGCTCAAAGGGATCTCATGTAATATGTCTCGATGTAGATTCGGAGAGGTTAGAATCAATGGAAAAACTTGGATTCAACCATCTCAGAAATATCAAAGGCGAATCAAACAGAGATATTCGAAAATGGCTGCGTGAAACTATTTCTTTAGAGAATTTGAGTCCGAGCGGATGGAAAATTTTCGAATGCAGTGGAAATCCATCAGGACAGACTCTCGCCTTCGAATTGATTGGGCCTAGTGGGATTCTTGCGGTAGTTGGTTTCACCATGGATAAAGTGAATGTCCGACTATCAAATCTAATGGCTCATGATGCGAAAGCGTTCGGGAATTGGGGTTGCCAGCCAGAACTCTACCCAGACTTACTTGAGAATGTACTGGCTGGAGCTGTAGATCTAAGTGCCACAACAGAACTTAGGAAATTATCTGATATTGGGGAGATTTTCGAATCGATTCATCATGGTTCAGGTGGCGAAAGAGTGATTTTGATTCCAGATGGAAAATGGGGAGGTAAGTGAGATGAAACGAAGTACAAGAAGACTGATTGATGACCATGATTTGATTCTCAGAGTGATTGAAGCAATAAGTGTTGAAGCGAAAAATACGACTGATTCGGGAAATTTCAATGAATCATTCTGGATTGATTCAATTGATTTTATCAAAAATTTTGCCGATGGAATCCATCATAATAAGGAAGAAAACCATCTTTTTGAAATGTATTCTCAAAGAGGTATTGGAAAGGAGTTCGGCCCAGTAGCTGTGATGCTCAATGAGCACATAATCGGTCGAGTATGTGTCAATAATATGGAGTCTGCACTTCAAAATGGAAAAACAGATGTGCAGAAATTAGTTTCTTCGGC